>NZ_JAUMSQ010000136.1:0-15042 GCF_030519285.1 Mycolicibacterium arseniciresistens | reverse complement strand
TGCCGACGGTCAGGGCCGGCTCGATCCGGAAGCGCTCGACCATGCGCTGTCGCGCGCCGACGGCCCGGCGATCGTGTGCGCGCAGGCAGGCAACGTCGCCACCGGGGCGTTCGACCCGTTCGGCCCCATCGCCGACGCCTGCGCCGCGCGCGGCGCCTGGTTGCACGTCGACGGCGCCTTCGGGCTCTGGGCCGCCGCGGCGCCAGGCACCCGGCGGCTCACCGCACACGTCGACCGGGCCGACTCCTGGGCCGTCGACGCACACAAGTGGCTCAACGTGCCCTACGACGCGGCGCTCGCGGTGGTCGCGCATCCGGAGGCGCACCGGGCGGCGATGAGTCTGACCGGTCCTTATCTGGTGGCCGACGCCGGCGAACGCGACAACACCAGCTACGTGCCGGAGAGTTCGCGGCGCGCCCGCTCGGTGCCGGTGTACGCGGCGATCCGGTCGCTGGGCCGTGCCGGCATCGCCGAGCTCGTCGAGCGCAACTGTGCGCAGGCGCGGCGGATGGCGGACCTCGTCTCGGCGATCCCCGGGGCGCAGGTGCTCAACGAAGTGGTGCTCAACCAGGTGCTGCTCCGCCTCCCCGGCGGTGACGCCGCCAACCGCGCCGCCATCGCCGCGATCCAGGACGACGGGACCTGCTGGCTGGGCGGCACCACCTGGCGCGGCGAGCACGTGCTGCGCATCAGCGTCGCGAATTGGGCCACCAGCGACGCCGACATCGACCGGTGCGCTTCGGTGATCGCCGCGATCGCCGAACGGGTCGCCGGTTAGATGTCCACGATCCGATCGGAGGTGTAGAACTCGTCGGGGACCTGGGAGAACGGCTGCGGTTGCTCGATCGAGATCCAGGCACCCGTCGCGCCCGACGCGATCGGACCCCGCAGCGTGACGAAGCCCGACCCGGCGGCATTGGTGTTGATCGCCCCGACCGCGGTGCCCGGCGCCCCGGCCCCGCAGCCCGCCGCCGACGACCGCGGCATCTGGATGAGCTTGACCTCGTAGAAGGTGAACGGTTCCGCGACGGCCAGGTCGACGTCGGCCACCAACTCCCCCGACCCCTCCGTGCGGATGTGTGCGGTCGCCCGGCCTTCGCCCGCCGCCGACACGTATTGCAGCGGGCTGGCGTCGCAGCGGCGCAAGATGTTCGAGAACGTGATGAGCGAGGGATCGACACCCGGGGGCAGCGCGGCCGCGCCCGGAGCGCTGACCATCATCAGTGCTCCCGATCCCACCGCCGTCGCCATGGCCGCACCCGCCGCCGCGAACCGTTTCAGCTGACGCATCGCCCGAACCCCTTCGCCTTCCGACCCGACCCCGCCGTCGGTACCGACAGCTGGTTCACAGCCAACCATGGCACCTGCCGGAGCGGTCTCGTATGGGCCGAATATCCTCGGACGCGGACCGCGCTCGCCGGCGACCGGCGGACGTGGCCGACGACCACCGTCTTCAAGGGAGTAGGCAGCGCAGATGGCGAACGACAAGCAAGCGGACAAGGTGTCATCGGGCAAGGGATTCATCGCCGCGCTCGATCAGAGCGGCGGCTCGACTCCCAAGGCGCTGCGGCTCTACGGCGTCGAGGAAAGCGCCTACTCCTCCGAGCAGGAGATGTTCGACCTCATCCATCAGATGCGGTCCCGGATCATCACCTCGCCGGTCTTCACCGGCGACCGGGTGGTGGGCGCCATCCTGTTCGAGCAGACGATGGACCGCGAGATCGAGGGCAAACCGTCGGCGACCTTCCTCTGGGAGGACAAGGGCGTGGTGCCGTTCCTCAAGATCGACAAGGGTCTGGCCGACGCGTCCGACGACGTGCAGCTGATGAAGCCGATGCCGCAGCTCGACGACCTGCTCGCGCGGGGCGCGCGGGGCGGCATCTTCGGCACCAAGGAGCGATCGGTCATCGGTGGGGCGAATGCCGCGGGCATCGCCGCGGTGGTCGAACAGCAGTTCGAGGTGGCTCGACAGGTGCTCTCGCACGGCCTGGTCCCGATCATCGAGCCCGAGGTGACCATCTCGATCGACGACAAGGCGCAGGCCGAAGAGATCCTGCGAGACGAGATCGCCAAGCAGCTCGATGCCCTCCCCGACGACCAGAAGGTGATGCTCAAGCTCACGCTTCCGACGGAGGCCAACCACTACCAGCCGCTGGTGAACCACCCGAAGGTGCTCAAGGTGGTGGCGCTGTCCGGCGGATACCCGCGCGACGAGGCCAACGCGCTGCTGGCGAAGAACACGGGCGTGATCGCCAGCTTCAGCCGTGCACTCACCGAGGGCTTGTCCGCGCAGCAGTCCGACGAAGAGTTCGACGCCACCCTCGACAAGGCGATCCAGTCGATCTACGACGCGTCGGTGGCCGGGTAAGCCGGGCGCGGGACCGCCGGTCGGCATCGACTCGAGCATCAAAGCCGTTGTGCAGCAATGCGTCACCGGCGGTCAACCGTGGCTGTGCGGCATCGCCCGCTCTGTACAGCACCTGCACGGATGACTAAGGTCGACCGATAATGACCGGACCGGTGCGTCGCAGGTTGCGCGAGGTGCTTCGGCTGGACCGATTCACCGCTTCGGTGACCCGTCGCGGGTCGCGGCCGCACTGCGAATTCATCGGGGTCTTCTTCGACCGGAACGACACCCCGGTCTACGACGTCTGCCGGCGGCCGGCCGCGTATGTGATGACGAGGCGATGCTGCGGTAACACCACGGTGCTGTGCGCCCGGCACGTCAGGGTGGCAAGGGAATCCGAATGGACCGAGTGTCAGGCCTGCCACCACATCGCGCTGTCCTGGGAGGAGTCGGCGACCAGCCTCGAGCGGATCCGGCGGGATCGTTGAGGCTTCCCGCCCGCGCGGGAGCTACCCGTCTTCGCCGAGGGTGCGAAGCAGCAGGTGCATGGCCACCGTCGTCGAACGTTCGCGAATGTCGCTGCGGTTGCCGGGCAGCCGCAGCGTGCGGGTGACGGTCCGGCCGTCCGCGAGTCGTATGCAGAAACACACGGTGCCGACCGGTTTCTCCGCCGTGCCCCCGCCCGGGCCGGCGATCCCGGTGATCGCGACCGCGGTGTCGGCCGCGAAGCGGCGCAGCGCGCCATCGGCCATCGCGACCGCCACCGGCTCCGAGACCGCCCCGTGCGCCTCGATCAGTTGCGGATCGACGCCGAGCACCTCGGTCTTCGCGGCGTTGGCGTAAGCGACCACACCGCCGGCCACGTGGGCTGACGAACCCGGTCGTTCGGTCAGTCGCGCCGCCAGCAGGCCTGCCGTGCAGGATTCCGCCGTTGCGATGCGCCGGCCCGCCAGTCGGTCCGCAACGAGGTCGTCGACCAGGGCGCCGTCCTCGGAGAAGATCGCACTTCCGTGATGCTCACGCAAATAGTCCGCGAGTGCGGAGTAGGCGTCCGCCGCATCCGGTTCGTAGCGGGTGACGATCTCCAATTCGCCCCGACGCAGGCAGGTGGTGATCTCGAGGCGGTCGAATCCGGGGACCTCGCGCTCGGCGGAGCGCAACGTCTCGGCGAGCCCCGACTCGGGCAGGCCGAACATCCGCACGGTCCGCTGCTCGTACTGCGTCCGGCCGGCGATCGCCTGCTGGAGTGCCTCGGTCGCGACCGCAGCGCGCCACATCGGCTGCAACTCACGCGGCGGGCCGGGCAGCACCAGCACCGTCGGCGCACCGGGAACCACCACACCCGGGGCGGTGCCCACCGGATCGAGTACGTGAGCGCCCTCGGGCACCATCGCCTGTTTGCGATTGGCGGCCATCACGGCGTCGAAGTCGACGCCCTCTCGACGGGCCGTCAACGTCCGCAGGATGTCGGCGATATTCTGCTCCAGCGCCTCGTCCAGGACGAGACTGCGGCCGCAGAACCGGGCCACGGTGGCCACGGTCAGGTCGTCGGCCGTCGGCCCGAGTCCGCCACTGGTGATGACGAGGTCGACGCCCTGGCCCGCAAGGAAGCGCAGCTGCGCCTCGATGTCGTCCGGGCGGTCACCGCACAGGGTGATGTGTGCCAGGTCGACGCCCAACTCGAGGAGACGGTCGGCCAGCCACGGACCGTTGCGGTCCTGCACCCGGCCGGTCAGCACCTCGGTACCGGTCACCACGATTCCCGCACGCACAGCCACGGTTCACGACAGTACGCAGCGCGGCCGACTTCCCAGTGGCCGGTGCGACGACCTCGCCGTCAGTCCCGGTCGGGTCGCTGCGCGGCGCGCTGGCGCTGCTCGTCCACCTTCGCGTTCGCGCGGGCCTTCTCGGCTTCGGCCTCCTTCTGTGCCGCCTCACGCTGGGCTTCGGCCTTGTCCTGCTGCGCCTGCCCCTCACGGACCAGGTCGTCGCGGCCCGCGACGGTCCCGACCGCTTCCTTCGCCTTGCCCTTGACGTCTTCGACGACGCCGCGGATGCCCTCGGCGGGGCCGCTGTTGTTCTCAGCCATGATGTGTCCTCTCCGTCGACGGGGCCGCAGGAGTCTGCGGCCCCGGAGTACCGGACCATCGGTTCCCGTTTCCGTCATGCACCAAACCAGGGTCCAGGCCGGTGACGACATCGATTGTGTGGCAACCAATCTCGAAATCAACGCACGACGGCCTTGACCTCAACTAATGTTCAGGTCTGACACTGTGAGCATGGACACCGAATTGCGGCGCATCCGGGCCGATCTCTACGAGACCCGGACCGACTCGCCCTTCCCCGGACTGACAACGCACGCCTACCTGTGGACGCGGCCTGATGGCAACGCGCTGTTCTACTGCCCCGCCACCGACGCGCAACTCGACGACATCGCCGCGCTCGGTGGCGTGGCCGACCAGTACCTCTCACACCAGGACGAGGCCGGGCCGATGCTGGCGACGCTGGCCGGCCGGTTCGGCGCGACGCTGCACGCACCCGCGGCCGAGGTCGCACGGATCGGCAAGCATGCCGACGTGCACGTGACCCTCGACAGCAGGCACGTCGATTCGCTTGGCGTGCAGGTGATCCCGACCCCGGGCCACTCCCCCGGCAGTACCAGCTACCTGGTGTCCGGCGTCGACGGCGAGACGTACCTCTTCACCGGCGACACCATCTTCCCGCGCGGTGACGGAACCTGGGGCACCTTCGTCATCCCCGGTGTCGGCGACCCCGTCGCGCTGCGGGAGAGTCTGCGGCTGCTCGGCACGCTCTCACCCGATCTGGTCATCTCCAGCGCATTCGCCGGCGACAGCGCCCACGAGACGATGACGGGGGCGCGTTGGTCTCAGTGCGTGGCCCGGGCCCTGGACGAGCTCAGCGCTTCAGCCAGCCGGTGACGTCGGTCAGCTGCCGGGTGTAGGTGGTCATGACGTCGTCGTGGTAGAGCGAGGCGCCGCTGATCGCACTGTCGCCCCGCCAGATCACCCGGACCCGCGTCGTGCCGCGCGCATAGATCTCGATGCGGTCGCGGTCGATGCGCTGCCAGCCCTTCTCCTCGGCGAGCTGCTGCAGGCCCTGCCGCTCGTCGATTGCGGTCATCCCATACCTCCTGTGGCGCGTTGCGGGGTCTCCTGCGACGGCTGATCCGAAGAGACTACGGCCCCGGCTGCCTGCTCCCGTCCCCCGGTCAGGCGTCGGAGCCGGCGAACGTCACCACGAGCACGTCGCGCCGGGCGGACGCCGACGGGTCGACGGGGCGGATGGCTGTCACCTCGACTGGTGGACCCCGTTCCGGGGCGGAGGAGATAACCGGCGGAAAACCGGTGAATCATCCGGTCGGGGGTTTCTCGTCCCCTGGTGGCGAGGTCAGAGCTTGTGCGGGACGTCGTTGACGAGCCCGCCGTCCATCACGAACTCGGCGCCGGTGGCGTAGGCCGAATCGTCGCTGGCCAGGAACACCACGAAGGTCGCCACCTCATCGGACTGGCCCGGCCTGCCGAGCGGGATGGTGAGCATGTTGTCGGGGAAGTGCTTGGTCATGGGGGTGCGGATGAAGCCCGGGTGGATGGAGTTCACCCGGATCTTGTGCGCGCCGAGTTCCAGCGCCGCGGACTTGGTGATCCCGCGGACCGCCCACTTGGACGCCACGTAGGGATGCACCATCACCGCACCGCGCATCCCCTCGATCGACGACACGTTGATGATGGAGCCGCCGCCTGCGGACTTCATCGCCTCGACGCTGGCCTGCATGCCCAGGAACGTGCCGGTGAGGTTGACGTCGATCACCTTCTGCCACTTGGCCATGTCGAACTTGCCGATCTGGCCCAGCGCGACGATGCCCGCGTTGTTGACAAGCACGTTGAGCAGGCCGAAATCCGTGACCGCGACGTCGACCGCGGCGGCCCATTCGTCAGCGGAGGTGACGTCCAGGTGCACGTAGCGGGCCGAGTCACCGATCTCGTCGGCGAGGGCCTTGCCCTCGTCGTCGAGGATGTCGCCGATCACCACTTTGGCGCCCTCGGCGACGAGCATCCGCGCATGCGCCGCGCCCATGCCCCGAGCGCCGCCACTGATCAGTGCAACTTTTCCGTCTACCCGTCCCATGACGCGTCAGGCTACCCTAGGGGCTCGCTCGACTAGAACCTGTTCCAGTTTTGTCGCTCGATACGAGGAGAATCAATGGCGATTCGCGTGGCCCACGTCGGCACCGGCAACGTCGGCCGGCTGGCGCTGACCGGACTGCTGACCAATCCCGCATACGAGCTGACGTCGGTCTGTGTGTCGACCCCGGCGAAGGTCGGCAAGGACGCCGGTGAGCTTGCAGGACTCGACATCTCGACGGGCATCACCGCCACCGACGACCTCGGCGTGCTGCTCGAGACCAAGCCGGACTGCGTCGTCTACTGCGCGATGGGCGACACCCGTGGGCCGGACGCGATCGCCGACGTGATGCGGCTGCTCGCGGCCGGTGTCGACGTCGTCGGGTCCGCCCCCGTGGTGTTGCAGTTTCCGTGGAAGCTGATGCCGAGGAAGTACATCGAGATGGTCGAGGACGCCGCACGCGAGGGCGGTTCGAGCCTCTTCATCACCGGCGTCGATCCCGGGTTCGCGAACGATCTGATCCCGTTCGCGTTCGCGAGCACGTGCCAGCGCATCGAGCAGGTGCGCTGCATGGAGATCGCCGACTACGCCACCTATGACGGCGCCACCGTGATGTTCGACGTGATGGGCTTCGGCAGACCGCTGGACGATCTGCCCATCCTGTTCCAGCCCGGTGTGCTCAGCATCGCGTGGGGCACGACCATCCGGCAGCTGGCCGCGGGCCTCGGCATCGAGATCGACGACATCACCGAAAGCTACGAGCGCGAGCCCGCTCCCGAGGCTTTCGACATCGCCGCAGGCCACGTGCCCGCAGGCACCGTCGCGGCGATGCGCTTCGAGATCCGGGGCATGGTCGGGGGCCGTCCGGCCATCGTGGTCGAACACGTCACCCGGCTCCGTGCGGACCTCCGCCCGGACTGGGCGCAGCCGGCCCAGCCCGGCGGCTCGTACCGGGTCGAGATCACCGGCGAACCGTCCTACACCGTCGACATCTGCCCCAGTAGCGACAGGGGTGACCACAACCACGCCGCGATCGTGGCCGCGGCGGGGCGCATCGTCAATGCGATCCCAGCGGTGGTGGCTGCACCGCCCGGCATCCGCACCACCCTCGATCTGCCCTTCATCACGGGCAGTGGGCTGTTCGCCGCCGGCTAGCGGACTCCCGTCAGGAGCCTCGCACTCCGTCTCGCCCGCGCACACCGGTCCACTCGAGGTGCACGCTCGTGCCCTCGGAGGTCGGCGTGATCGACGCGTGGTCGCTCAACGCGTGCATCAGCGGGATACCCCGCCCGCGCAGCCGGTTCTGCGGCGCGGGATTCGGTGGCCGCCAGGTTCCGTGGTCGGTGATCGTGACGGTCAGCTTCTCCTCGCGCGGACTGAAGCTGGCGTGGACGTCCATCGTCCCGGCTCGCTCGGCAGTGACGTAGGCGAACTCGGCCGCATTGGCCAGGGCCTCGTTGGTCGCCAGCAGCAGATCGTTGACCCGGGTCTGGTCGAGGTCGAAATACTGCTCCAGCCACCGGGCGAGCTCTTCCCGGGTGTGAGCCGCGTGGTGGGCGTCGGCGGTGAGGCCGACGCGCACGAAATTCTCGGCGTTGGCGACGTCAGCCGGAACAGAATCGATCATGGCAGTTCTGCTGTACCCGTTCGGTCCTCGTCCTATGCGGCGTCCTGTGTGGCGCTACGCACTCAACGCGGCGACAGCCTCGTCGACGGTGCTGTAGAGCGGAATGATGTCCGCGATGCCGAGCAGCTTGAGGGGGCGACTGGTCGCGGGCCCCTCGGCCACGACGCACAGCGTCACCTTCGGGGTCACCTCGTCGTGCACGGCGACCAGGATGCCCATCCCGGCCGAGGCGAGAAAGTCGACCGCGGTGAAGTCCACCACCAGAGCGGCGGGCTCCTGGGATACGGCCTTGCGGATGGCGTCCTCGAGCTGCGGCGCGGTCAGCATGTCGACCACTCCGGCGACCGACACGACCACCACCCGGTCCAGCCAGCGTTCACTGGTCTGGCAGTTCGTCGCCTCGGCGGCGGTCGAGTGCTCGACCGCGGCTTCGCGCTGTTCCTCCACTGGTCCACCTCCCGCGTGAGCCGCTTCCAATGAATACGGCGGCGCGCACGCAAACATAACGCTCGCAAGGCTGTGGGCTGAACCTGGCAAGTCCTTCGAGCGGCGGCCTGTCCGCCGCCGGGAGCGCCGGTGAAGGACGTCCGCCGACGCAACCGGGACCAGAGTAAACCAGATTTACGGCGCCACACCCCACGGCCCGCGCGGATGCCGCGAGCGACCCGGCCCGGATCGAACCAGTCGCCCCAGCTCGTGGCGTTGCTTAGGTGGACTCAGCAAATGCGTGGTCTGTGCGGTCAGAGGCCGGCGGGACTGCCACGCCTGCCGCGCAGGAGCACCGCGCCGAGCAGCACCACCGCGCCGACCACGGCCAGCGGGATCGTCCACGACCGCCTGCTGGACACCGCGGAGTCACACAACGCCACGAAGTCGGTGTGCGGGACGAGCTGGTTGAGCACCGGCACGCCTCCCACACCGCTGTTGTTGGCGGACTGAGCGGCCGACATGTCGGACACCGCCGCGTTGCCGCAGCCCACGCTCTTGCCGTCCGAATCCGACACGGAGACCGGAACCAACAGCCCGATCACACCGGCGATCAGAAGGATCGCTCCGATGAGCATTGCCAATCGTCGTGCCGTCACGCACCGCTCCCTCGTCGAGGTTGTCCAGAACATCGCGAGGCTACCCATGGCGACCGGCGGCCAAACCGAGGCGAACCCGTTGCCGCCGAGCGGTCATCGGGCCCGGCGGGCACCCCGGCGGACACCGGTGAGCTGCAGCACCGGCCAGTCCTGGCGTCGTGCCGCCGCCATGAGACCCGGACGGGGGTTGACCGGCCGGGGGTGGCCGACCAGCCGCATCAAGGCCTGGTCCTCGTCCCCGTCGGCGTAGAACCAGCTGTCGCGCAGACTGATTCCACCGGCAAGGCTGAACTGTTCGACAGCGGTGGCCTTCTGCGGTCCCCAGATCACCGGCCGGACGATGTCGCCCGTGAGCCTGCCCCGGCCGTCGACCTCGAAGTGGTTGCACACCACGTGGTCGATGCCAAGGAATCGGGCCACCGGCTCGGCGTGGATGGTCAGCGCCGAGGAACTCATCACGACTGTGTGGCCGCGCTCCTGGTGTGCCCGGACCACCTCGCGCATGTGCGGGTACACCCAGGCCGCAACCCGCGCGACGAACAATCTCTCACCGAGGTCGTCGAGCTCGGCCAGCGACTCGCCGCGCAGGTATCCCGCCGCCCGGACGACGAGCCGCTCGAACTGCATCCGGCCGAGCCGGTATCGCACCGCCGCCTCCATGACGCCCAGCACCTCGCCGACCCCGGCCTGCCTTCGCCGGATGCGGTCACCGGCGTGCGCGGTCGCGGTGAAGCCGTCCACCAGGGTGCCGTCGAGGTCGAAGAAGGCCCCCACGCCAGGGCCGCCCGGACCGCCGCCGATCTCGGCCACCGATTCGGCGGGTGACAGCGCCCGGCCCGCCGCAACCCGCTTCGGATTCTCTGAAGAATTCACGTCCGCCCCAGTACATCACCCTGCACCGACACGGGCGGCCGCCACTCATGACGGTCGCGGCCCCCTGCGCACCTCGGACGGGGTACCGTCGACTAAACTAGAACACGTTTCAGTTCGCTGACCGGTCCACCCTAGGAGCGCCGAATGCACACCGCCCTCTGCGACGAACTCGGAATCGACCTCCCGATCTTCGCCTTCACACATTGCCGGGACGTCGTCGTCGCGGTCAGCAAGTCCGGCGGCTTCGGCGTGCTGGGCGCCGTGGGGTTCACGCCCGAACAGCTCGAGATCGAATTGAAGTGGATCGACGCGCACATCGGCGACCATCCGTACGGCGTCGACATCGTCATCCCCAACAAGTACGAGGGCATGGACGCCACCGACCTGTCTCCCGAGGTGCTGAAGAAGACGCTCAACGACCTCGTTCCCGACGAGCACGTGGAGTTCGCCCGCAAGATCCTGGCCGATCACGGCGTGCCCGTCGACCACAGCGACGACGACGCCATGCAGCTGCTCGGCTGGACCGAGGCGACCGCCACGCCGCAGGTGGAGGTGGCGCTGCAGCACCCGAAGTGCACACTGATCGCCAATGCGCTCGGCACCCCGCCCGCCGACATGATCAAGCACATCCACGACGAGGGCCGCAAAGTCGCGGCGCTGTGCGGGTCGCCGTCGCAGGCGCGCAAGCACGCCGACGCCGGGGTGGACATCATCATCGCCCAGGGCGGTGAGGCCGGCGGCCACTGCGGTGAGGTCGGTTCGATCGTGCTGTGGCCCCAGGTCGTCAAGGCGGTCGCGCCGGTACCCGTGCTGGCCGCAGGCGGGATCGGCAGCGGCCAGCAGATCGCCGCTGCGCTGGCACTCGGCGCGCAGGGTGCCTGGACCGGCTCGCAGTGGGTGATGGTCGAGGAGTCCGAGCACACCCCCGTGCAGCACGCCGCCTACGCCAAGGCGTCCAGCCGTGACACCGTGCGGAGCCGGTCGTTCACCGGCAAGCCGGCGCGGATGCTGAAGAACGACTGGACCGAGGCGTGGGAGAACCCCGACAACCCGAAGCCGCTCGGGATGCCGTTGCAGTACATGGTGTCCGGCATGGCGGTGGCCGCGACGCACAAGTACCCGAACGAGAGTGTCGACGTCGCGTTCAACCCGATCGGTCAGGTGGTCGGCCAGTTCACCAAGGTCGAGAAGACCGCGACGGTGATCGAGCGCTGGGTGCAGGAGTACATCGAGGCCACCAGCACCCTCAACCAGCTCAACGAGGCCGCCGGAGTCTGACTCCCCGACGCGACACGCGTTGCCGCTGCGCGATGGCCGGCACCGACGGGGTTAGCCTGACGGATGGCCGAAATGTCATCGCCGGCACGCACGTTCCGCCGCGCCGCCGGCGCGCTGCTCTGCCTGGCCCTCGCGGCAGGCGCGACGTGGACGGCCGCCCCGGCGGCCGCCCAGCCGGAGTCTGAATTCGCCACGGACGAGCGGGGCTTCGTCGACACCGCGGCACACTGCCAGGGTGCTGCGGTGGCAGTCGCGTACGGCAGGACCGCGGAGTCACTGGTCGCGATCTGCGCGGGCCCGGGCGGCCAGCTCCAGTTCCGCGGCGTGCGACTCGAGGATGACGCGGCGCTGATGCTGGCCGCGGAACCGACCACCACCGGTGGCTACGTCGCGTTCAACGATGGCGTCACCTACACCGTCACGCCCGCCGCACTCACCGTGGCGTCGGGTGCGGACACCGTGATCCGGCAGCCGATGGTCGACTACCACGGCGCCGGAGAGGCCGGATAGCAAAAGCCTGCCCGTTCGATCTCGATCGACATCCGGTCTGGTGCGGCGCCTCGTCGTTATGTAGGTTTGCATACATAGCGGCGGAAGGAGCCGGTGTGACCAGTCCCCGCGAACGCATGGTGGCCTCCGCGGCGCTACTGATCCGGGAGCGGGGCGCGCACCCGACGGCCATCGCCGACGTGCTCGCCCACAGCGGCGCGCCCCGCGGCTCGGCCTACCACTACTTCCCCGGCGGGCGGAATCAACTGCTCTGCGAGGCGGTCGACTACGCCGGCCAGTACATGGCGGAGCGGATGTCCCGCGCCACCAGCGCGGTGCAGATGCTCGACGCCCTGATTGCCGGATACCGCAGGCAACTCGTCGACAGCGACTACCGCGCCGGATGTCCGGTCGTCGCGGTCACCGTCGAGGCGGGCGACCCCGAGCAGCCGGGTCCGCAGCGGGCGGTCATCGAGCGTGCCGCGGCGGCGTTCACCCGCTGGGCCGACCTCATCAGGGCCCGGTTGGAGCAGGACGGCGTGCCTGCGGCGCAGTCGGAGGAACTGGCCATGCTGGTCCTCACCGCCTTCGAAGGCGCCATCGTCGTCGCCCGCGCCGGCCGCGACGTCACACCGCTGGACATGGTGCACCGCCGGCTGCGGGCACTGCTGGAGACCGCGACAGGAGACCACCGTGACGACGACTGAATGGCAACCGACCGCCTGCATCCTCTGCGAATGCAACTGCGGCATCGTGGTGCACACCGAAGACCGCACGCTGGCCAAGATCCGGGGTGACAAAGACCACCCCGCATCACAGGGCTACACCTGCAACAAGGCGCTGCGCCTCGACCACTACCAGAACAACGCCGGCCGGCTGACCTCGCCGATGCGACGGCGCGCCGACGGCAGCTACGAGGAGATCGACTGGGACACCGCGATCTCGGAGATCGCAGACGGTTTCCGGCGGATCCGGGACGCCTACGGCGGAGACAAGATCTTCTACTACGGCGGCGGTGGGCAGGGTAACCACCTCGGCGGCGCCTACAGCGGCGCGTTCCTCAAAGCCCTCGGGTCGCGCTACCGCTCGAACGCACTGGCACAGGAGAAGACCGGCGAACACTGGGTCGACGCGCAGCTCTACGGCGGGCACACCCGCGGGGAGTTCGAGCACGCCGAGGTGGCGGTGTTCGTCGGGAAGAACCCGTGGATGTCGCAGAGCTTCCCACGGGCGCGTGTGGTGCTCAACGACATCGCCAAGGATCCCGGCCGTGCCATGATCGTCATCGACCCCGTGGTCACCGACACCGCGAAGATGGCCGAGTTCCACCTACGCGTGCGGCCCGGCACCGACGCCTGGTGCCTTGCTGCGATGGCCGCCGTGCTGGTGCAGGAGAATCTCTGCGACCAAGCATTTCTCGCCGAGCACGTGACCGGAGCGGATCCGGTGATCGCGGTGCTGCGCGATGTGCCGGTGACCGAGTACGCCGCCCGCTGCGGTGTCGCCGAAGAATTGTTGCGCGAGGCGGTGCGGCGCATCGCCGCAGCCGACAGCGTCTCGGTGTTCGAGGACCTCGGCATCCAGCAGGCGCCCAACAGCACGCTGTGCTCCTACCTCAACAAGATGCTCTGGATTCTCACCGGCAACTTCGCCAAGCGCGGTGCCCAGCATCTTCACTCGTCGTTCGCGCCGCTGTTCGCCGCAGGCGGCGTCGGCCGCACGCCGGTCACCGGTGCGCCGGTGATCGCCGGGCTGGTACCGAGCAACGTCGTGCCGCAGGAGATCCTGACCGATCATCCGGACCGCTTCCGTGCGATGGTCGTCGAGAGCAGCAACCCGGCCCACTCGGTGGCCGACTCCGCCTCCTGCCGTGCAGCTTTCGAGGCACTCGAATTGCTCGTGGTGATCGACGTGGCGATGACCGAGACGGCACGACTGGCGCACTACGTGCTGCCCGCCGCCACCCAGTTCGAGAAGCCGGAAGCCACCTTCTTCAATCTCGAGTTCCCGCACAACACGTTTCACCTCCGTCATCCGCTCCTCCCGCCGCTGCCCGGCACGCTGCCCGAACCGGAGATCTGGGCGCGCCTGGTACGCGCACTCGACATCGTCGGCGAAGACGACCTGCGACCGTTGCGGCGCGCGGCCGAACAGGGGCTCGAGTCCTACGGCGAGGCGTTCCTGGCGGCTGTCGGCGCCAACCCGGCGTTGAGCCGGGTGCTGCCGTTCGTGCTCTACGAGACGCTCGGGCCGACGCTGCCCGACGGCCTCGCCGGCGCCGCCGCCCTGTGGGGACTGGCCCAGAAGACGGCGATGGCCTACCCGGAGGCGGTCCGGCGCGCGGGTCACGCCGACGGCAATGCGCTGTTCCGCGCGATCCTGTCCGGCCGATCGGGTGTCACCTTCACGGTGCACGAGTACGCGGAAGATTTCACCCTGATCGGTCACCCCGATCACCGGATCGCCTTCGAGATCCCGGAACTGCTCGACGAGATCCGGGGTCTGCGTCCCGACCGGAGTCCGCTGACGTCGGTCGACTTCCCCGTCGTGCTGTCCGCCGGGGAGCGTCGCGCCTACACCGCCAACGACATCCTGCGCGACCCCGCATGGCGCAAACG
The DNA here is from genome assembly GCF_030519285.1 of Mycolicibacterium arseniciresistens. NCBI lineage: Bacteria > Bacillati > Actinomycetota > Actinomycetes > Mycobacteriales > Mycobacteriaceae > Mycobacterium > Mycolicibacterium arseniciresistens. Next base: position 582 of record NZ_JAUMSQ010000136.1, on the reverse strand, counting down.
CGACGCCGACGGGGCGCTGCGCATCAGCCCGCAGGACGCCGAGGCGTTCGGCCTCGCCGACGGCGGACGGGCGAAGATCACCACGGCGGCGGGCACCGCCGAGGCCGGTGTCGAGGTGACCGACATGATGCTGCCGGGGCATGTGTCGCTGCCGAACGGCTACGGCGTCGACTATCGCGACGAAGGCGGCGTCCGGGTCCCCGGCGTCGCGCCCAACGCCCTGACCTCCACCGACTGGCGCGACGCGTTCGCCGGTACGCCATGGCACAAGCACGTCCCGGCCCGGATCGAGCCGGTAGCCGAAGCGGTCGTCGCGGCCGAGTAGGTCTTTTCCGCGTCAGGGCAGCGGCGGCGGCACGGGCGCTGGAGCGGGCGGCGGGGCCGGAGCCGGCGGTTGCGGACCGGCGGGCAGGTGCGGCGGTGGTGCCGCGTTGGGATCCAGCGGGCGCTGGGTCAGCAGGAGCAGTGCGTCACGGCCGCTGACCTCCTGTGTCTGCATGGCGTGCCACAGGTCCTGGAGGTAGGACAACCCGCGCCCCGGCGCCGGGCCGGCGGGGACGTCGGACGTGCCCGGCGGCAGGT
>NZ_JAUMSQ010000135.1:0-1365 GCF_030519285.1 Mycolicibacterium arseniciresistens | reverse complement strand
TGCCGGGACGTCGCGCACGGCCTGACGAGCGTCCTCGCGCACCGCCCGCCAGCGCCGGCGTGAGCCGGCCGCGGGCGCGTCGATCGCACTGTCGTAGCCCGACGCGGCCTCCATGATGGCCAGGCAGCCGCCCATGCCGTCGGCGACGGTGTGCGAGACGACCAGGCTGACACCGGCTCCGCCGTCGGTGAAGGGCAGCACGGCGAGATGCCATGGGGTCCCGTGCTCGATGTCCAGCGGACGGTTCGCCTGCTCGGCGAGCCACGCATCGAATTCCGCACGGGGGCGCGGGCTCTCGACGATCTCGAGGTCCGACTGCGCACTCGAGACCCAGCGGTGCCGGCCGAAGGGCAGCGGCGAACGTTCGATGCGGCGGGACAGCCTGCCGTTGGCGAGATGGTGGTGGAACCGGCGCACACCGTCGATGTCGACGGCACGGTTGTAGATCCAGACCACCTGACCGCGGCTGTTGGCGCCGGTGGCCCGTTCGAAGTCGAAGACCGCCTGGTCGACCAGGTCGAGTACGTTGCTCATCGTCGTCGTTCCTTTTCTGAGTCGTGGGTTATGCGGAGAGTCGGGACAGTCCGGCCGGCCATGCGAACGAGGCGGTGAGGCCGAAGTCGTTGAGGGCATTCGAGATGTGCTCGTGGAGGACGTCGTTCGAGTTGTCCCGGCCCGGCTGGTAGGAGAGCACCGAGACGAAGATCGTGTCGTCGGTGCGTCCCGACAGCAGCACCAGCAGGCCACCGAGACGGTGCATGACCGCCTCGGTCACGCCCTTGCCCAGCGACCTCATGACGAAGCGGTCGGCGGGTGTGCCGTCCGGCCGGTGGGCGGCCGGGTCGATCTCGCCGAGGTTTGACGAGACGACGCTGGTGGGGCTGCCGGCCGACACGCTCACCACCTTCCTGATGAGCCACTGCGGGAGCAGCGGAGCCAGGGGCAGCAATTCGAACCGTTCGTTCGGCTCCTCCTGTGAACGGGTCAACGCCTGCTTGATCGACGCCCGGATTCCTCGCAGATCGCTCGCGACCGGTGCAGGGTCGACGGTGAAGTCGACGTTCGTGATCGCGTTGGCGCGGGTGTCACCGGCCTCCCTCCGGTTGACGGGCAACGTCAGATCGACTGCGCCATCAGGGTTGACGCGTCCCATTCCTTGGGCCAGGTGTGCCGCCAGGCCGGCGAGCAACCCGTTGCTGGTGCCCCCGAGCGACTCGGCGCGGGTGTCCCAGTCGTCGGCGTCGATGAAGACGGTGGCCTTCGGGAAGGCGATGGGCTGGTCGGACCCGGTGCAGGGCGCGGCGGCCGGTGCGTCGCAGGCACTGCTGCGCGTGGCGAAGCGTGCTGCGGAGACGGCGGCGCGGC
>NZ_JAUMSQ010000134.1:0-22224 GCF_030519285.1 Mycolicibacterium arseniciresistens | reverse complement strand
TCGGGAAGGCGATGGGCTGGTCGGACCCGGTGCAGGGCGCGGCGGCCGGTGCGTCGCAGGCACTGCTGCGCGTGGCGAAGCGTGCTGCGGAGACGGCGGCGCGGCCGACGGCGGGGATGTCGCGTGCGGTCTGGCGGACGTCCTCGGCCAGTGCCCTCCACAGCGGCCGCGCACCGGCGGCCGGCCAGGCGATCGGGTCGGGGCGGTCGCACGCCGCGTCCGCCAGCGCCTCGCACAGCCCGACACCGTCGGTCAGGCAGTGGGAGATGACCAGGCTCACGGCGGCGCCGCCGTCGGTGAAGGGCAGGGCTGCGAGGTGCCATTCGGGTCCGTCCTCGGCGTCGAGGACGGTCGCGGTCTGCTCACCCAGCCACGCGTCGAGATCTGCCCGCGGCCGTGGCGTCTCGGCGATCTCGAGGGTGGAGCGGCCGCTCGCCGACACCCAGCGGTGGCGGCCGAACGGGAGGGGAGACGGTTCGATGCGGCGCGACAGCCGGCCCTGCCGGAGGTTGCGGTAGAAGCGGTGGAGCCCGTCGGTGTCGAGGGCGCGGTCGTACATCCAGATGCACTGCAGCATGTTGGTGGTGCCGGTCGCGCGCTCACCGGCGAAGGTCGTCTGGTCGTAGAGATCGAGGACGTTGCTCATGTTCCGTAAGTCCCTTCCGGTGAACCGGTTTCGTTCAGTGATTTCGAACCTACGGCGGTCTGGTCCCCGGGTCGCGCTTGTGGGCGATAGTCGGGATTAGTCTCGATTCCCGCGGTTGTGCGCATTCTGCGCGGCGGCCGGCGCCCGGTGCCATCCAGCGGTCGGCATCAGTGTGAAATCGCGGAGTGTGTCCGAGATGTGCTGTTGCAGCGATTCATCCGAGCCCGGCTGCTGCGGCTGATAGCCCACCACCGAGATGAAGACCCGGTCGCCCGCGCGTCCGGACAGCACCGACAGCACGCCGCCCTGCCGGTGCAGCATCGCGGTGGTCATCCCCGACTGCAGCGATCGCATGGCGAAGTGGTCGGCGTCGGTGCCGTCGGGACGATTGACGGCTGCAGCGACGAGGCCGACATTCGATGCGCCCACGCTCGCCGCGCTGTTGGTGGCGGCGCCCACCCATTGCCTGCGGAGGCGCTCAGGGGTGAGGGGGATGAGCGGCAGCAGTGTCCACCGCTCGTCCGGCTGATCTGCCGAGCGTGTCAGCGCCCGCTTCGTCGCGGTGCGGATCGGGCGCAGATCCGTCGCCGCGGGTGCGGGGTCGACGACGATGTCGACGTTGGTGATCGCGTTGGCGCGGGTGTCGCCGGCGCACCGCCGGCTGATCGGCATCGTCAGGGTGACCGAACCGTCCGCCGCGACGCGGCCCACCCGCTGGGCGAGGCGGGCGGCGACGGCCGCGAGCAGCGTGTTGCTGGTGCCGCCCAGCTCGGCGGCGCGGGCATCCCAGTCGGCGGCGTCGACGAAGACCGTGGCCGAGGGGACGGTGACGGGTTCATCGACCTCCGCCGCGGGGGCGACCGGCGCGTCGGCCTGCTCTGCTGCGCCGGAGCCACCTCTGACTAACCGGGCCGCGGCGGCGGCGGCGCGAGCGATACCCGGCACGTCGCGAAGGGTCTGGCCGGCGTCCTCGCGGATGGCGCGCCAGCGCGTACGCGACTGTGCCGGGGGCCAGTTCAGTGTGGTGGCGACACCGGACGCCGCGTCCGCGACCGCTTCGCACAGGCCGACGGCGTCGGTGAGGCAGTGTGAGACGACCAGGCTGATCCCGGTGCCGCCGTCGGTGAACGGCAGCACGGCGAGGTGCCACCCGGGTCCGTGTTCGGCATCCAGGGCGGCCTCGGCCTGCTCGGCAAGCCAGCCGTCGAACGCGGCCCGGGGCCGCGGCGTCGCGACGACCTCCAACCCGGAGTGCCCGCCGGGGGAGACCCAGCGGTACCGGCCGAACGGCAGCGGGGAGACCTCGATGCGACGCGCCAGCCGGCCCCGCTGCAGATGGTGGTGGAACCGCCGCAGTCCGGCGATGTCGACCGGCCGGTCGTACACCCACACGCACTGGATCAGGCTGGTGGTCCCGGCGGCCCGCTCGAGGCTGAAGATGGTGTGGTCCACCAGGTCGAGTACGTTGGTCTTCTCTTCGGCGTCCATGTCTTGTTCCGTTCCTGTCAGTTCGCGCTCGTGCACACGACGCACGAGTCACTCGTGTTGGCGTGATGGGCGACCTGCTCGATCCACTCCGCGGTGGTCTGAGCGGCATCGGCGAACGCCCGGCTCAGCGTCGCGATGTAGCGGTGCACCGACTTTCGCGCGACGGCGTTGTCCGGATACGACACGGTGATCGTGGTCTTGGTGGCGTGCCGGTTGATCCAGATGTTGATCTCGCCGTAGTTCAGGTTGTCGCCGTAGGTGCCGAAGTTGGTCTCGTCCCACAGGGCGGCGACCGGGATCTTGCGGAAGTCCATGTACGACAACATCATCAGCGGCCGCTTCGGCGGCTTGATCTCGATGCCCGCCGCTGCCGCCAGTTCGAGCACGCGGTCGATCGGCACGCCGGCGAGGTGTTTGGCCGCGTCGAACGATGCCTGTGCCGCCCGTGCGGCATCGGAGAACACGCGGCTCGCTGCCGGGACGGTGACGGGGAACAGGCTGGCGAACCAGCCCACCGTCATCGCGTCGACGCCCGGTGTGCGGGTGTCATACGGCGTGAAGCCGCGGAAGGTCTCGGTTCCCGCCAGTTCACGCTCGGCCATTGCGGCGCAGGCCATCATGCCGCCGACGAATCGCGCGCCTGCGGCCCGGCACGCGGTGTCGAACGCCTCGGTGGCGGTGTCGTTCAGCATCTCGACCGTCACGAAGCTGCCCGTGTTGTCGCCGTGGGTGTCACCGATCGGCAGGGGGAAACTCGGCCAGTCGCCGTCGGCGTCCTGCGCGAAGTCGATCCACTCCTGCACCTCGGTCGAGGACTCGGTCAGGGCGTCCAGCGCGGCGTGCTGGCGGACGGCGAAGTCGCGGTAGCTGCTCACCGGGGCGAGTTCGCCGTCCACCTGCCCGCCGCCCGATGCGAGGTGGTGGTAGAGCAGGTGGATGTCGAAGAAGATCAGCCCGGCGGAGGTGCCGTCGATGTGGAGGTGGTCGATGCTGGCGTAGAACGTGAAGTGCCCGGCGTGCTGCACGATGCCGAAGGTGAAGCAATCCCACTGCAGGGTCTCGGGTGTCGTCGTCAGCGCGTGCGTGCGCACCTGGTCCTCCGTCATGTAGCCGAATTCCACCGGGACGAGGTCGATCGCCTCGGGATCCTCGATCATCCGGCGCACGAAGGCGCCGTCCTGGTACTCGAACCAGTCGTGGTAGGCGTCGTGCCTGCGGACGTGCGCGTTGATCGCTGTCGTCATCGCCGCGATGTCGCAGACGCCGTGGACATCCCAGGCCACCACCATCAGGCGGGGGAGCTGCCTGCCGGTCGCCTTGCTGTCGTAGGCCTTCTGGAGGTGATGGGCCCGCTGGTAGGTCGGCGGGATGTCGCTACGGCCGGCGGTCAGGGCGGCGGCGCGCGAGGCGGGCGAGGCCATCCACGTGGTGACCGGGCCGTCCGACGGCTGCCAGCCATTGATGTTGCCCAGTGCGACCATGTCGAAACTCCCTGAATCCGAGTGCGTTTGCGTGTGCTTCTGGTCTGAACCTAGGACGCTCGATGAGCTGTGGCTCGCTTGTGCGCACTAGTCGCGAAGTGGGCGATTAACTGCTTTCGTGCGTTGTGCTCAGCGCGGCGCCCATCGTCTCGGGCAGCAGGTAGGTGCTGACGAGGCTGGTGACGACGAGGACACCGAGCAGGGTGCCGATCCCGACGGCGCCGAAGGTGGCGGTCAGCGGTGCGGCGATCAGCGGGGGTATCGCGCCACCGACCAGCCCGGCGATGTTGAGTGCCAGACCCGCGCCGCTGTACCGGTACCGGGTCGCGAACGTCTCGGTGATGAAGGCCCCCATCGGGCCGTACGCCGCACCCGCGATCGCGTACGTGCCGACGATCGCCACGGTGTACCAGACGGTGTCGCCGGTGTCGACGAGCGGGAAGAGCACGAATGCCCACGGCACGCCCGCGGCGAACGCCCCCATGATGACGCGGCGGCGCCCGAAGCGGTCGCAGGCTGTCGCCGCCAGTGCGCAGAACGTCATCGCCGTGACACCGCCGAGAACGTTGATGCCCAGGATCAGGTCAGGTGAGAAGCCAAGCCCGGTATGGGCATAACCGGTCAGGTACGCGTTCGCGATGTAGCCGAATGCGAAGAACCCGACCATGCTGCCCGCGGCCAGCAGCACCTCACGGCGCTGATGGGTGAACAGGTCGGCGACGGGAGCCCTCGCGGGCCCGCCGTGGGACAGCTGCTCGGCGAACACCGGCGTCTCGGCGACGTTGAGGCGCACGTACAGGGCGACCGCGACCAGGACGATGCTGAACAGGAACGGCACTCGCCACGCCCAGTCGAGGAAGGCGTGGCTGGTCTCGCCCATCGTCGAGTTGACCGCGAGGAACACCAGGCTGCTCAACGTCAACCCGCTGCCCGCGCCCAGCGAGGTGAACATGCCGTACCGTCCGCGGGCTTCGGCCGGCGCGTGTTCGGTGGCCAACAGCGCGGCGCCCGCCCACTCCCCGCCCACGGCGAAGCCCTGCGCGAGTCGCAATGCCAGCAGGAGCACCGGCGCCGCCACGCCGATGGTCGCGGCGCCGGGCACCAGCCCGACCGCGACCGTCGACAGGCCCATGATGAGCAGCGTGGCGGTCAGCGTCGCCTTGCGGCCCAACCGATCGCCGAAGTGACCGAAGAACGCAGCGCCGGCCGGACGCGAGACGAACGCCGCCGCCAGGGTGGCCATCGAAGCGACCGTCGCCATCGTGGTACTGAGGTGCGGGAAGAACACCCGGGGGAACACCAGCGCCGCGGCGGTGCCGTAGACGTAGAAGTCGTAGTACTCGATCGCCGAGCCCACGTAGCTCGCGACGGCCACGCGCTTCATCGACGCCGGACTGGTCAGTGTGGTCATGCGGCTCAAGTTATGGGCGGCGCCGACGCACGTCGTGGTTGCGCGCACAACCCGCGTAGCGGGCGATCTGCGAGTTGTGCGCGTTTCGCTCAGCTAGTGGTCGTGCACCACGACGCCGCGGATGATCCGCCCGGCCAGCATGTCGTCGTAGGCCTCGTTGATCTCGCCGAGCTTGTATTCGTGGGTGACGGTCTCGTCGAGCAGCAGCTGTCCTGACCGGTACAGGCTCAGCAGCCGCGGGATGTCGGCGCGCGGATTGGCCTCGCCGTACAGGCTGCCCAGCAGCCGCTTCTGGAAGAGCGTGAACATCGCCATCGGCAGCGTCGGCGTCACGTCGGCCATCGCGGCGATGCCGGTGAGCACCACCGCGCCGCCCTTGCGGATGATGTCGAGGGCCTCGCCGATCATCGGCCCTTCGACCAGCCCGACGGTGAGGATCGCCGAGTCGGCCATGACGCCCTTGGTCAGGTCCGCCACCAGCGCGGTGGCCTCCGCCATCGACGTCGCGAAGTGTGTGGCGCCGAACTCGTGCGCCTTCTCCCGCTTGTCGGCCACGATGTCGACGACGACGATCCGCTCCGCGCCGGCCAACCGGGCGCCCTGGACCGCGCCGCTGCCGACCCCGCCGAGGCCGATGACCACCACGGTGTCGCCGGGCCGGACGTCCGCGGTGTTGACCGCGGAGCCCCAGCCGGTGGTCACGCCACAGCCGATCAGGCAGGCCCGCGACAGCGGCAGGTCGTTGTCGATCTTGACCACCGACGCCTCGGAGACCACGCCGTACTGGGCGAACGTGCCGAGCAGCAGCGCGACGTTGACGTCCACATCGCCGATGTGTCGCCGGTAGGTGCCGTCGAGCTGGGTGCCGTTGAGGATGAGCGCGCCTAGATCGCACAGGTTCTGCCTGCCGCTGGCGCACCATCGGCAGCGGCCGCAGGCGGGCAGGAACGACGCCACGACGTGGTCGCCGGGTTTCAGGTCGCGAACGCCGGGACCGACCTCCTGCACGATGCCCGCGCCCTCGTGCCCGCCGATCACGGGCATCGGGCCCGGGAAGTCGCCGGTGCGGCCGTGGTGGTCGGAGTGGCACAGGCCGGTCGCCTCGAACGAGACCAGGACCTCGCCGTCCTGCGGTGGGTCGAGGTCGACCTCCTCGACCGTCCAATCGCCATTGACTTCCCACAGGACCGCGGCGTCCATCTTCATGCTGGCGAGTGTAGGAACGTGCAGCGCGGGGCATAGCCGTTTGCGTGACACCGCCGGAACGCGCGAATCCCAGGGTGAAGTGATGCTCTTCATCTTCGGCTTCGGCACCAAGCAGAAGCACCTCGGCGCGGGGGAGATGCGGACCTGCCCGCGCTGCCACAACACCACGCAGTGGGCGCGGATGCGGGAGTTCAAGCAGTTCACGCTGTTCTTCGTGCCGGTGGCCCGGTGGAACCGCCGGAACTTCGAGGCCTGCGGCATCTGCGGCGCCGCCGTCGCGGTCTAGCCGTTCGCCGAGTGTGCGGTCAGGGCGATTTTCGGCCCGGATTTTCGCCGTGGGTTCACGTTCGGCGAGACACTGGAGCGGTTACTGCACGTAGGAGACCGCGGCCTGCAGGTGTTTCACGGCGTCGTTAACGATGGTGTCGATCAGCTCCGCGCACGACGGCAGGTCGTCGAGGATCCCGGCCACCTGACCCGACGCCAGCACACCGGCATCGGTGTTGCCCTCGACCAGGCCGGCCTTGAGCAGCATCGGGGTGTTGGCGGCCATCACCACCTGCGACCAGGTGAGGTCCTTGCCGTGTCGCATCGCCATACCGTCGCTGATCATCGACCGCCAGCTCATCTGGGTCATCTTCTTGAACTTCTGCGCGTTGCCGACCGCCGCGGCCAGGCCCCGCACGGGAGAACCGCTCTCGAGCTTCTCGACCAGTCCGGTGCGCAGCACCCGGTGCGGCATCCCGTCCACCCGGGTCGACACCACCGTGCCGTCCAGTGCGGCCTCGAGGTAGCGCCTCTTCACCGCTTCGGGCACCGTCGAATCCGACGTCAGCAGGAAACGGGTGCCCATCGCCACGCCGGCCGCGCCGTAGGACAGGGCCGCGGCCAACCCGCGGCCGTCGAAGAACCCGCCCGCCGCGATCACCGGCATGCCGGTGTCCTTGACGGCGTCGAGCACCGACGGCAGCAGCAGCGTGGTCGCGACCGGGCCGGTGTGTCCGCCGCCCTCGCCGCCCTGCACGATCACCGCGTCGGCGCCCCAGCCGGCCACCTTCTTGGCGTGCTTGGCAGCGCCGACCGACGGGATCACCACCACACCGGCGTCCTTGAGGCGGGCGATCAGCTCGGGCTTGGGCGCCAGCGCGAACGAGGCCACCTTGACGCCCTCGCAGATGAGCAGGTCGACCCGTTCGTTCGCGTCACCGGCGTCGGCGCGCATGTTGATGCCGAACGGTTTGTCGGTCGTCGCCTTGACCTTGGTCACGGCGGTCTGCAGTTCGTCGAGGGTCATCGTCGCCGACGCCAGGATGCCCAGCCCGCCGGCGTTGGCGGTCGCGGACACCAGCCGCGCACCGGCGACCCAGCCCATGCCGGTCTGCACCACCGGATGTTCGATACCGACCAGCTCGGTGAGCGGCGTCTTGAGCCGAGTCACGACCGGATCTCCCGGTCACGCAGCGACTTCGGGTCGATCACCTCTCGGATCAGGCGCAGCTCGTCGTCGGTGGGCAGCCGCGTCGGCTCGGCCGAATCGAGGCCGTGCACCTCGAAGGCGGTGTTCTCCGCGACCTGGCCGGCGTCGACGCCGGGGTGCAGCGACACCGCACGCATCTGCCGGTCCGGGCCGTTGAAGTCGAACACCCCGAGGTTGCTCACCACCCGGAACACGTTGGTGAACCGGTACGCGGGGTTCTCGGGATCGACCTTGTCCCAGCCGATTCCGGACACGATGTCGACGGACTCGCCGAACACCCGCGAGCTGTGTCCGCCGACCCAGTAACTGGTCGCGTGGTTGATGGTGTTGCCGGGTGCGCCGCGGACGCCGAACATCTGCCGCTTCGGCTGCTGGATCGGGCCGAACGCCGAGAGGTTCTGGTTGCCGTACCGGTCGATCTGGTTGGCGCCCATCACGACGTGGCGGCGCCCCCAGGTCAGCGTCTCGAAGACCCGGCCGAACGGCATCCAGCCCTCGATCGCGCCGGTGGCGCCGAGGGCGGGCGTATCGGCCAGCAGGCGGGCCTCCCCGTCGGTCAGCAGGATGTCGGGGGAGAAGGTCAGCCGCGCCAGGCGGGCGCCCACCGACGCCATGTTGGCCATCGGGCTGACCATGATCTCGCCGGCGTCGCGGAACAGTTCGGCGCACGCGACGGCGCACACCTCGGCTCGGGTCGCGGAGGTCATGAGTTCTGCTCCTTGAAGTCTCGCACCGCGGCCTGGTAGTCGGCCTCGCTGCCGGACAGGTAGGTGTCGACGAATGCCGCCCAGCTCTCGTCGGACCCGGCGGCCTCGGCGTAGTGCCGCTGGAACTTCTCGTCGCGCCGGTAGTCGGGTTCGGCGGTGGTGAAGTGGGCGCCGTTGGGTGCCTCGACCACCGAGTCGACCATCATCCTGTTGATCAGGAGCGCCTGCGGCGGTACGGCTTTCACCAGCTCATCGGTGCCGACCACCCGCTCGACCGACAGCAGCCGGCGCTCGGCCGACATGAGGAACAGGTCGTCGAAGTAGGGGTCGATGCCGGTGTAGGCCGCATTGCCCGCGGCATCACCGAGATTCATGTGCACCAGGGCGGCGTCGAGATTCAACGCGGGCATGGCGACCAGCTCCTCGTAGCCGTCGCCGGTCGGATAGGGCGAACGCACCGTCTTGAGTTCGTCGCCCCAGAACGCCCGGACGTCGCTGCCGAGGCCGGCGCGGATCGGCAGGAACGGCAGCCGTTGTGCGGCCGCCTGCAGGCCGCAGCGCAACATGCCCTCGTCCATCTCGCGGGCCTCGATGGCGCCGGACGTCCGGGCCTTGGCGAACCACGGGTCGTAGAACGGCGGGGAGTCCAGCGACACGAAGCCGTAGTACACCTTCTTGACCTTGCCCGCCGAGCACAACAGCCCGAGGTCCGGTCCGCCGTAGGCGACGACGGTGAGGTCGGTGACATCGGTGCGCAGCAGCGCCCGCACCAGCGCCATCGGCTTGCGCCGGGATCCCCAGCCGCCGATGCCGATCGTCATGCCGCTCTCGATGGAGGCGACGGCCTCGTCGAGCGTCGTTGTCTTGTCGCTCATTGTTTCCCCCCGTCCTTCTTGCTCGTTCCCGCGAAGGCGTCTCGGTGCTCGTCGGAGACACCCGCGAGGTTCAGCTCGAATGTGAAGCCCTGCTCCATGCGGTACCTGGCGTTCACCGGTTGCACGTCGATGAAGTTGAGCGCTTCCTTCGCGGCACGGATCACGCGGGTGTCCTTCGACGCGATGTCCCGTGCGACGCGCAGAGCGGCCTCGTCGAGGTCCGCGCGCGGCATCACCTCGTGCACCGAGCCGAAGTGGTGCAGCGTGGCCGCGTCGACCCTCGCTGCGGTGAAGAACAGCCGGCGCATCATGTGCTGCGGCACCAGCCGCGAGAGGTGGGTGGCCGCGCCGAGGGCGCCGCGCTCCACTTCGGGCAGCCCGAACGTCGCGTCGTCGGACGCGACGATGACGTCGGCATTGCCCACCAGCCCGATGCCGCCGCCGACGCAGAATCCGTTGACGGCCGCGACGACCGGCACGGCACACTCGTACACCGCCCGGAATGCCTCGTAGCAACCGCGATTGGCGTCGATGAGGGCGGTGAAGCCCTCGGTCTTCTGCATCTCCTTGATGTCGACGCCGGCGTTGAAGCCCTTGCCCTCGGCGCGCAGGATCACCACGTGGGTCGCGGTGTCGCGGCCCGCCGCGGTGAGTACGTCGGCGAGTTCGAACCAGCCGCGCGACGGGATCGCGTTGACAGGTGGGTAATCGACGGTGACCGAGACGATGCCCGGCTCGACGGTCTGGGACGTGATGGTCATCAATGACTCCTGATGCACTTCATAGGGGTCGCTACCTAAGCAAGCACTTGCTTGGTACGCTAGCACAGTGACCGACGCCGCTGGAATCAACCTGCAACTCGCCGGCCGGGTCGTTCTGGTGACCGGTGGGGTACGCGGAGTCGGCGCCGGTATCAGCGCCGTGTTCGCAGGTCAGGGCGCCACGGTCGTGACATGCGCCCGGCGTCCGGTGGACGGCCTGCCCTACGAGTTCCACTCCTGCGACGTCCGCGACGACGACTCGGTGAAGGCCCTGATCGACGCGATCGTCGAACGCCACGGCCGCATCGACGTCGTGGTCAACAACGCGGGCGGATCGCCGTACGTGCCGGCCGCCGAGGCCTCGGCGAAGTTCAGCGCCAAGATCGTCGGGTTGAATCTGCTCGGCCCGCTGTCGCTCTCGACGCACGCCAACGCCGTGATGCAGACCCAGGACCGCGGCGGGTCGATCGTCAACATCGCCAGTGTCAGCGGCCGTCGGCCCACTCCCGGTACCGCCGCCTACGGCGCGGCGAAGGCGGGGATGGAGAGCATGACCACCACCCTTGCCGTCGAGTGGGCGCCGAAGGTGCGGGTGAACTCCGTGGTGGTGGGCATGGTCGAGACCGAACAGTCCGAATTGTTCTACGGTGACGCCGATTCCATCGCCGCGATCTCACGCAACGTTCCGCTCGGCCGGCTGGCGACCCCGGCCGACGTCGGCTGGGCCACCGCGTTCCTGGCGTCGGACGCCGCGTCCTACATCAGCGGCGCATCACTGGAAGTTCACGGCGGCGGTGAGCCGCCGCACTATCTGGCGACCACCACCGCCGACATCAAGCGATAAGGGAGACAACAGGGATGGGACTTCTCGACGGCCGCGTGGTCATCGTGACGGGTGCCGGCGGCGGGATCGGCCGGGCGCATGCGCTGGCATTCGCCGCCGAGGGCGCGCGCGTGGTGGTCAACGACATCGGAGTCGGCCTCGACGGCTCGCCGGCGGGCGGCGGCAGTGCGGCGCAGAGCGTCGTCGACGAGATCGCCGGCGCCGGTGGCGAAGCCGTCACCAGCGGGGCGAACGTCGCCGACTGGTCGCAGGCCGAGGGCCTGATCCAGACCGCGGTCGACGCCTTCGGCGGTCTCGACGTGCTGGTGAACAACGCGGGCATCGTCCGCGACCGGATGTTCGCCAACACCAGCGAGGAGGAATTCGACGCCGTCACCGCCGTCCACCTCAAGGGTCACTTCGCCACCATGCGGCACGCGGCGGCCTACTGGCGCGCCCAGTCCAAGGCCGGCGACGCCCGAGACGCCCGCATCATCAACACCAGCTCCGGTGCGGGCCTTCAGGGCAGTGTGGGACAGGCGAACTACAGCGCCTCGAAGGCCGGCATCGCCGCCCTGACCCTGGTGGCCGCCGCCGAGATGGGACGCTACGGCGTCAGCGTCAACGCCATCGCCCCGTCCGCGCGCACCCGCATGACCGAGACGGTGTTCGCCGACATGATGTCCACCCAGGACAAGGACTTCGATGCCATGGCGCCGGAGAACATCTCGCCGCTGGTGGTGTGGCTGGGCAGCGCCGAGTCCAAGGACGTGACCGGCCGGGTGTTCGAGGTCGAGGGCGGCATCATCCGCGTCGCCGAGGGCTGGGCGCGGGGCGCAGAGATCGACAAGGGCGCTCGGTGGGATCCGGCGGAGCTGGGCCCGGTCGTCAGCGATCTGCTCGCGAAGTCGCGGACGCCGCTACCGGTGTTCGGCGCCTGAGCGCCGGTAGTCGGAAGCCCGTGCCCGGGCTGTTCGTCACGGTTCGCAGACCACCAGCGGGATGACCCGGTCGGTCGCGTCGCGATAATTGCGGTAGGGCGGATAGATCTTCGTGAGGTACCGCCAGTAGCGTTCGCGCTCCTCCTCGGTGGCGTCGCGCGCGGTCATCTCCCGCTGCTGCTGCCCCACCTGGACGTGCACCTTCGGATTCGCCTTCAGGTTCAGGTACCACACCGGATCGGTGGCGCGCCCGCCGAACGTCGCGGGCAGCACCACCTTCTCGCCGTCGCGCAGATACAGCGTCGGGGTGGTGCGCGGCAGGCCCGACTTCCGCCCGGTCGTCGTCAGCAGGGCCGCCGGGAACCACAGCAGCCGGGAGCCGAGCCGTCCGCCCGTGCTGCGGTACACCCAGATGTGGCCCCGGGCAAACGACTTCATCGCCCACTTGACCAAGCCCGAATTGCGGATCGGGTGCGAATCGTCGGCCATGGCCGGTACATAGCCCGTGACGGCGGCTCGCAAACGCCCCGGACGGCGTCAGGCCGGGTCGCAGATGACGATCGGGATCTTGCGGTCGGTGTAGGACCGGTAGTTGGCGAAGTCGGCGTACATCGCGTCCAGCTTCGGCCAGTACTCGTCGCGTTCGGCGTCGGTGGCGTCACGCGCGATCAGGTCGAACACCCCGGCCTTGGTCTGGAACCTGACCTTCGGGTCGGCCTTCAGGTTCAGGTACCACATCGGGTTGGTGGCGCGGCCGCCCTGCGAGGCGACGAGCACGATGCGCCGACCCTCCTGCAGGAACAACAGCGGGCTGTCCCGCGGCTCGCCGGACTTGCGGCCGGTGGTGGTCAGGATGCCGACCTCGGCGCCGCGCAGGAACTTGTTGCCGAGCTTGCCGTTGGACTTCTTGAACAGCCAGGTCTGAGCTTTCGACATCCACTTGATCGCCGTGCCGACCTTGGCGGAGTTCAGGCTCTCGATCTGTTTCCCGCTCAACGGGCGTGAGGGTTCGGCCATACCGGTCAACCTATCTGGCGATGAACGGGCGGATGCGGGCGTCGATGCGGTGGATCAGGCCGTCGGCGGGGATGTGGAACGTCTCGTCGATGTGGGCGCCCACCCGCACTCCGCCGACATGGGGCTTCGTCACCAGGTCGAAGCGGGCACGCACCCGGTCGCCGTCGACGGTGAACTCCGGTGTGGTGGTCTCCTTGATCACCTTGTACTGCGGTCCGCGGTTCAGGCTGCGCCGCAGATGATCTCCGGAGAAGCCGGTCTTGACGCCGATCTCGACTCGGGTGCAGTCGGGGGCGAACGGGACGGTGTCGGCCCGGTGGCTCACCAGCGCGTCGATGTAGGACTGCGCGGCCGCGATCCGGTCGGTGTCGGTGATGGGCACTAGATCCGCTCGATGATCGTGCCGGTGGACAGTGCCCCGCCGGCGCACATCGTGATCAGTGCCGTCGTCTTGTCGGTGCGCTCGAGCTCGTGCAGCGCCGTGGTGATCAGCCGGCTGCCGGTGCTGCCCACCGGGTGCCCCAGCGCGATCGCTCCGCCGTTGACGTTGACGCGATCCATGTCGGGCTCGTGCACGCGGGCCCATGACAGCACCACCGACGCGAACGCCTCGTTGATCTCGGTGATGTCGATGTCACCGATCTTCATGCCGGCCTTCTCGAGCACCTTCGCCGTGGACTGCACGGGGCCGTCGAGGTGGTAGTAGGGCTCGGCGCCGACGAGCGCCTGGCTGACGATCCGCGCCCGCGGCGTGAGGCCCAGCGCCCTGGCCTTGTCCTCGTCCATCCACAGCACCGCCGCGGCGCCGTCGGAGATCTGCGACGAGGTCCCCGCGGTGTGGATGCCGCCTTCCATCACCGGCTTCAGCGCGGCGAGGCCTTCGGCGGTGGTGTCGCGCAGGCCCTGGTCGCGGGTCACCACATGGCGCTCGGCGGTGGGCTGCTTGTTCTCGTCGAGCACGGGCGCCTCGATCCCGCTGATCTCGCGGTCGAACCTGCCCTCGGCCCACGCCTGGGCGGCCTTGCGCTGCGAGTCCAGCCCGAACGCGTCGATGTCCTCGCGGGTGATGCCGCGCCGCTTGGCGATGCGCTCGGCGGCCTCGAACTGGTTGGGCATGTCGATGTCCCACGACTCGGCGCGGATCCTGGACCGGTCGGGTCCGGCGTTGGCGCCGAGGCCGACACGGCTCATGGCCTCGATGCCGCAGGCGATGCCCACGTCGATGGCGCCCGCGGCGATCAGGCCCGCGATCAGGCCGTTGGCCTGCTGGCCGCTGCCGCACTGGCAGTCGATCGTGGTGGCGCCCACCTGCTCGGGCAGCCCCGCGGTCAGCCAGGCCACCCGGGTGATGTTGTTGGACTGTTCGCCGTACTGCGTGACGCAGCCGCCGATAGCCTGTTCCACCTCGGCGGGATCGATGCCGGCCTTCTCCACGAGGGCCTTCTGCACCGCGCCGAGCAACTCGGTGGCGTGCAGGCCGGAGAGCCATCCGTTGCGCTTGCCGATGGGGCTGCGGGTGGCTTCGACGATGACAGGGTTACCCATTCCGCCAGGCTAGAACACGTTTCATTAGTCTGACAAGCGGGGATCGACTGATGCCTTTGATCTGCGGTGTAGCCGTGTTTTACTGGCACTAGAACACGTTGCAATTAGGAGCGCATACCTATGGCACCCCCGAACATCCCGGCCGACTTCGACTTCCTCGATCCCGACGTGAACCTCGAGGCGTTGCCCGTCGAGCAGCTGGCCGAACTGCGTAAGTCCGAGCCGATCCACTGGGTGGAGGTGCCCGACGGCACCGGCGGCTTCGGTGACAAGGGCTACTGGCTGGTGACCAAGCACGCCGACGTCAAAGAGGTGTCGCGGCGCAGCGACGTCTTCTCCAGCTGGCAGAACGGGGCGATCCCGGTCTGGCCGAAGGAGATGCAGTTCGAGCAGATCGAACTGCAGCGCAGCGTGATGCTCAACATGGACGCGCCGCACCACACCCGGCTGCGCAAGATCATCTCGCGCGGGTTCACGCCGCGGGCGATCGGGCGGCTCGAGGAGGAGCTCTCGCAGCGCGCGCAGAACATCGCCAAGACCGCCGCGTCGGCGGGCTCCGGCGACTTCGTCGAGCAGGTCAGCTGCGAGTTGCCGCTGCAGGCCATCGCCGGCCTGCTCGGGGTGCCGCAGGACGACCGCGACAAGCTGTTCCGCTGGTCGAACGAGATGACCGGCGGCGAGGACCCCGAGTTCGCCGATGTCGATCCCGCGCAGTCCTCGATGGAACTCATCATGTACGCCATGGCGATGGCCGACGAGCGGGGCAAGAACCCGACCGACGACATCGTCACGACGCTTATCCAGGCCGACATCGACGGCGAGAAGCTCTCCGACGACGAGTTCGGCTTCTTCGTGATCATGCTGGCGGTGGCGGGCAACGAGACCACCCGCAACTCGATCACCCACGGCATGATCGCGCTGTCGCAGCACCCCGACCAGTGGGAGTTGTACAAGAAGGAGCGCCCGTCCACCACGGCGGACGAGATCATCCGCTGGGCCACACCGGTTTCGGCGTTCCAGCGCACCGCCAACGAGGACGTCGAGCTGGGTGGCGTCACCATCAAGAAGGGGCAGCGGGTGGTGATGTCCTACCGCTCGGCCAACTTCGACGACGAGGTCTTCGAGGACCCGCACGCCTTCAACATCCTGCGCGACCCGAACCCGCACGTGGGCTTCGGCGGCACCGGTGCGCACTTCTGCATCGGCGCCAACCTCGCGCGGATGACCATCAACCTGATCTTCAATGCGGTCGCCGACCACATGCCGGATCTCAAGCCCATCGGCGAGCCGGAACGGCTACGTTCGGGGTGGCTCAACGGCATCAAGCACTGGCACGTCGATTACACCGGGGCCACGCGCTAGCTCCGTGCGCTGAATCAAGGAGGATTCGGGTGGATTTCAGCCCAGACGAGGGGCAGCAGGCTGTCGCCGACGTGGTGACATCGGCGCTCGGCCGGGACAACAGTTGGCAGGCGCTGGTCGACGGCGGCGTCGTCGCCTTCGGGGTGCCCGAACGTCTCGGTGGTGACGGGCTCGGTCTGCCCGAGATCACCACCGCGCTCACCGAGATCGGTAGGCACGGCACCGTCAGCCCGGCGCTCGCGACGCTGGGACTCGGGCTGTTGCCGCTGCTCGATCTGGCGTCCGACGAGCAGCAGGACCGGTTCCTGGCCGGCGTCGCCAAGGGTGGCGTGCTCACGGCGGCGCTGAACGAGCCGGGCAGTTCGCTGCCCGAACGTCCGTCGACCCGCCTTTCCGGCGGCAAGCTGACGGGCACCAAGATCGGCGTTCCCTATGCCGAACAGGCGGATTGGCTGACCGTCACCACCGACAGCGGTGTCGTCGTGGTGTCGCCGAAGGCCGACGGGGTGACGCTGACCAGGACACCAGCGGCCAACCACTCCGATGAGTACGCGGTGACGTTCGACGCCGTGGCGGTGCCCGATGCCGACGTGCTCGGCGCGACACCGGACTCGGTGCACCGCGTCAACCAGCTCGTGCTGGCGGCGACGGGTGCGTTCGCGGCGGGTCTCGTCGCCGGCGCGCTGCGGCTGACCGCCGACTACGTGGCCAACCGCCACCAGTTCGGCCGGCCGCTGTCGACGTTCCAGACGGTCGCCGCCCAGCTCGCCGAGGTGTACATCGCCTCCCGCACTTTGGCCTTGGCGTCGACCTCGGCGGTGTGGCGGCTGGCCGAGGGCAGGGACGCCGACGAAGACCTCGACGTGCTGGGGTACTGGCTGACCTCACAGGCGCCGCCGGTGATGCAGACGTGTCATCACCTGCACGGCGGCATGGGTATGGACATCACCTACCCGATGGACCGCTACTACTCCACGATCAAGGACCTGACCCGGCTGCTGGGCGGTCCCTCGCATCGTCTCGAACTGGTGGGAGCGCAATGTACATCGAACTGACCCCCGAGCAGCGCCAGCTGCAAGCCGAACTGCGCCAGTACTTCTCGACGCTCATCACGCCCGAAGAGGCCGAGGCGATGGAGTCCGACCGGCACAACGAGGCCTACCGCGCCGTCATCAAGCGCATGGGCGCCGACGGCAAGCTGGGCATGGGCTGGCCCAAGGAGTTCGGCGGCCTTGGGCTCGGACCGGTCGAGCAGTCGATCTTCGTCAACGAGGCGGCCCGGGCCGACGTGCCGCTGCCGGCGGTGACCCTGCAGACCGTCGGTCCGACGCTGCAGGTGTACGGCACCGAGGCGCAGAAGAAGAAGTTCCTTCCGGGCATCCTCGCCGGCGAGGTGCACTTCGCGATCGGCTACTCCGAACCCGAGGCGGGCACCGACCTTGCGTCGCTGCGTACGTCGGCGGTGCGGCACGGCGACGAGTACATCGTCAACGGCCAGAAGATCTGGACCACCGGCGCGCACGACGCCGACTACATCTGGCTGGCGGTGCGCACCGATCCCGAGGCCGCGAAGCACAAGGGCATCTCGATCCTGATCGTGGACACCAAGGATCCGGGATACTCGTGGACCCCGATCATCCTGTCCGACGGCGCCCACCACACGAATGCCAGTTACTACGAGGATGTTCGGGTGCCGGCCGACATGCTGGTGGGCGAGGAGAACGCCGGGTGGAAGCTGATCACCACCCAGCTCAACCACGAGCGCGTCATGCTGGGCCCGGCGGGCAAGGTCGCCGCGATCTACGACCGGGTGCACGCGTGGGCGTCCAAGCCGGGTGGCGACGGCGTCACCCCGATCGACCATGACGACGTCAAGCGCCTGCTCGGCGAGATCAAGGCCATCTGGCGGATCAACGAACTGCTCAACTGGCAGGTCGCGGCCGGCGGCGAGACCATCCTGGTCGCCGACGCTGCGGCCACCAAGGTGTTCGGCACGGAACGCATCCAGAAGGTGGGCCGGATCGCCGAGGAGATCGTCGGCAAGTACGGCAACCCGGCGGAGTCCGCGACCGGTGAACTGCTCGACTGGCTGGACAGCCAGACCAAGCGCAACCTGGTCATCACGTTCGGCGGTGGAGTGAACGAGGTGATGCGCGAGATGATCGCGGCGGCGGGCTTGCAGGTGCCGAGGGTGCCACGATGAGCCGCTTGCGCGAAGAAAGTTCAACACGGTGACGGCCGACTTCTCCGCTGCCATTGACGAGATCAAGGCAGCGGGCCGCAGCGAGCCGCGCGTCGGACCTGATCCGGTGAACCAGCCGATGATCCGGCACTGGGTGGACGCGATCGGCGACACCAACCCGATCTACGTCGACGAGGCGGCGGCGCAGGCAGCAGGCCATCCGGGAATCGTGGCTCCGCCGGCCATGATCCAGGTCTGGACGATGGCGGGCCTGAACGGTCGCCGCTCCGACGACGATCCGCTGAGCAAGATGATGAACCTGTTCGACGAGGCGGGCTACGTCGGCGTCGTCGCCACCAATTGCGAGCAGACCTACCACCGCTACCTGCGGCCCGGCGAGGACGTCAGCATCAGCGCCGAACTCACCGACGTGATCGGGCCGAAGCGCACAGCGCTCGGCGAGGGCTACTTCATCAACCAGAAGATCACCTGGACCGCGGGCGACGACCACGACAACCCTGTCGCCGAGATGAACTGGCGCATCATGAAGTTCAGGCCCGCTGATCAGGACGGAGCGGCCGCCACGGCGCCGGTGCCCGACGATCTGGACGCCGATCAGATGATGCGGCCCTCGTCGTCGAAGGACACGAAGGTCTTCTGGGACGGCGTCAACGCGCACGAGCTGCGCATCCAGAAGCGCGGCGACGGCACCCTGGTGCACCCGCCGGTGCCCGCGCTGTGGCTGGACAAGGAGCAGCAGACCGACTACGTCGTTGCATCCGGTGCCGGCACGGTGTTCAGCTTCGTGGTGCACCACGCCCCGAAGGTCCCGGGCCGCACGCTGCCGTTCGTCATCGCCCTGGTCGAACTGGAGGAGGGCGTCCGCATGCTCGGCGAACTCCGCAACGTCGACCCCGCCACCGTGGAGATCGGAATGCCGGTTCGCGCAACATACATCGACTTCCCCGCCGGTGACTCGGGCCCGGCGTGGACGCTCTACGCCTGGGAGCCGGCCGCATGAGCGCCGCGGAGGTGGTGTCCGGACTCGAGGTCGGGACGAAGCTGCCGGAACTCGCGCTGCACGGCGACCCCACGTTCATCGTGTCGACGGCGATCGCGACGCGTGACTACCAGGACGTCCATCACGACCGGGACAAGGCGCAGGCCAAGGGATCGAAGGACATCTTCGTCAACATCCTCACCGACACCGGCCTGGTGCAGCGCTACATCACCGACTGGGCGGGCCCGAACGCGATGATCAGGTCCATCGGATTGCGGCTCGGCGTGCCCTGGTACGCCTATGACACCGTCACCTTCAGGGGCGAGGTCACCGCCGTCGAGGACGGCCTCGTCACCCTGAAGATCGTGGGCAGCAACAGTCTCGGCGATCACGTCATCGCCAACGCCACGCTGACCATCGGAGGGAACGCATGAGCGGACCCCTGTCGGGCAAGGCGGCGATCGTCGGGATCGGCGCGACCGACTTCTCCAAGAACTCCGGCCGCAGCGAGCTCCGGCTCGCCTCGGAGGCGGTGCTCGACGCGCTGGACGACGCCGGCCTGACTCCGGCCGACGTCGACGGCATGACCACGTTCACAATGGATTCCAACACCGAGGTCGCGATCGCCCGTGCGACCGGGATCGGTGAGCTGAAGTTCTTCTCGAAGATTCACCACGGCGGCGGCGCCGCGTGCGCGACCGTCCAGCAGGCCGCGATCGCGGTGGCCACCGGGGTCGCCGACTGCGTGGTGGCCTACCGCGCGTTCAACGAGCGTTCCGGCATGAGGTTCGGCCAGGTGCAGATGCGGCTGGTGGAGAACGCCGACGCGACCGGCGTGGACAACTCTTTCTCCTATCCGCACGGCCTGTCGACACCCGCAGCGCAGGTGGCGATGATCGCCAGGCGCTACATGCAGCTGTCGGGCGCCACCAGCAGGGACTTCGGCGCCGTGTCCGTCGCGGACCGCAAGCATGCGGCGAAGAATCCGAAGGCGTACTTCTACGAAAAGCCGATCACGATCGACGACCACCAGAGTTCGCGGTGGATCGCCGAGCCGCTGCGGCTGCTGGACTGCTGCCAGGAGACCGACGGCGGTGTCGCGCTGGTGATCACGTCGGCGGAGCGGGCCAAGGACCTCAAGCACCGGCCCGCGGTCATCGAGGCCGCGTCGCAGGGTTCGAGCCCCGACCAGTACTCGATGACGAGCTACTACCGGCAGGAGCTGGGGCTGCCCGAGATGGGGCTGGTCGGCCGGCAGCTCTGGGAGCAGTCCGGCCTGACGCCGGCGGACATCCAGACCGCGATCCTCTATGACCACTTCACGCCGTTCACGCTGATCCAGCTCGAGGAACTCGGCTTCTGCGGCCGGGGTGAGGCCAAGGACTACATCGCCGACGGCGCCATCGAGGTCGGTGGCAGGCTGCCCGTCAACACCCACGGCGGCCAGCTCGGCGAGGCCTACATCCACGGGATGAACGGCATCGCAGAGGGCGTGCGTCAACTGCGCGGCACGTCGGTGAACCCGGTGCCCGATGTCGAGCACGTCCTCGTCACCGCAGGTACCGGGGTGCCGACGTCGGGGCTGATCCTCGGCTGACCCGCTGCCCCGGCGGCCCGAAATTGCTGCACAGCAAACACCCACGCACACGGTAGTGTCGGATGACACGGCGGATGAACGCGTAAGGGGGCCGTTTCAGTGGCGATCCAGCCGGAGAGCAGTCCGTTCGGCTCACAGACGGTGACGGGGCCGGGCTGGCCGAACGTCGACGAGGAACAGCTGGCCGCGGCCGCGGCGAAGTTCGAGGCACTGGCGGCCAAGATCACCGGCACGGTGGTGCCGCAACAGCAGACCCAGCTGATGGGCCTCGCGGAGAAGTGGATGGGCGGCGGTTCGCTGGCCGCCCAGGGCGAGGCGACCACGATCATCGGCGGCCATGAGGCCAACGGCGCCCAGGCGGCGGCGATCGCCGCGAAGCTGCGCGCCATGGAGGCCACCGTCGTCAAGACCAAGCTGCTGGCCAACTCCATCGCCGTCGAGGTGCAGCGCGAGTGCGAGGCGCTGTCGATGATGCCGTTCAGCAACGCCCAGGAATTGGTGCAGAGCCGCATCAAGATGGGGCTGTCGCAGAACATCGCGTTCGTCACCGCCAACACCACCGAGCTGGCCAACACGTTGGCCGTCCCGCCCAGCATCCCGATGGTCGGCGCCGCACCCGGGACACAGGGCAAGGACGAAGCGGAGGACGCCGCGAAGGCTGCCGGCGAGGGCGGCGGCCAGGGCATGCAGCAGATGATGCAGATGGCCACCCAGATGGGTTCGATGGCGGCGCAGCTGCCACAGCAGATCGGCCAGATGGTCACGCAGGTTCCGCAGCAGATGATGCAGACGCTGTCGCAGCCGCTGCAGCAGCTGACGTCGATGTTCGGCAAGGGCGGCAAAGCGGATTCCATCGGTCCGGCGGGCGCGCCGTTCTCGCAGTTCTCCAAGCATCCGCTGGCAGGTGGTGGTGGACCCGGTGGCGGCTCCGGCATGGTGAAGGCCGCGTCGACACCCGGTTCGGGCGGGGTTTCGCCGCAGACACCGCTGATGTCGTCGCTGGTCAAGACCAATCCCGTGAGCGTCGCGCCGGCCGAGGCCGCAGCGGCCACCGCCGCGGGCGGCTTGGCTCCGGTGGCCGCCGGTGCCAGCGGCATGGGCGGTGGCATGGGCCCGATGATGGGCGGCGGTCAACGAGGCACGAGCGGCGGGACGACGGCGTCGCTGGCCGTTCCGGCGCCCCTGGAGTACGACGACGACGTCGACGACGACGACGAGTGGTGAGGGAGTAGCTGTGGGCAGCCCATTGGAGAAGCCGGAAGGCATCAACTGGAACGCGGCCTCGGTCGAATTGCCCGAGGTCCCGATGATCCAGCCGGGCCAGGACGCGATGAGCATGACCATTGCGGGGGTGCTGCCCACGATGGCGGCCTCGTTGACCGCCAACGTCGCCACGCTGCAGGCCAAGGAGAACATGTTCTCCGGCAAGCTGGTCGCGGCCGAGTCCGCTTACACCAACGCCGATGACCAGGGCGGCCAGGCGGTCGGGCAGCTCACCGGCATGCTGGGTCAGCTCGGTCAGATGAGCCAGATGGCCGGTCAGGGCGGGCAGCAGGCCAGTGGTCTCACCGGCCAGTTCGGTCAGTTGATGCAGCCCCTGATGAAGGCGTTCGAGGGCATGAAGCCCGAGGGCGGTGGGTCGCCGGCCGCCGGTCAGCCTGCCCAGCCGCAGGGCGCGGGCACCCCCGGTGCGGGGGCGCCGCAG
>NZ_JAUMSQ010000133.1:0-23813 GCF_030519285.1 Mycolicibacterium arseniciresistens | reverse complement strand
GCCGCGGTGCGTGTGGCCGCCCGCCTCGCGCAGCAGCCACCCGTCGAGCCACTCCTGACGGCGCCCCGGCCAGGCGCCGGCGGCGGCGTGTTCGAGGTTGCGGATGTCGGCGGTGCGCACGGGTGCGTCGGCGAGCGCCTTGACCGCCACCACGTCGGCGGCGGCGACGTCCACCTCGTCTCCCCGTTTCGTGCGCACGCGCAGGGTCGGACCGACCGCGATCAGATGACCGACCACATCGGTCAGCGGCGGCGAGGAGCCCGGCGGCAGCCGGTAGCGCAGGCTGACCCTGGTGCCCGTGGGCGGCAGTTCCGGCACGGACGGCTCAGTGACCGAAGGGGTCGGGGTCCTCGCCGGGCAGCCAGCTCAGGCCGTCGACACCCCAGCCGTTGGACTTGACGGCCCGTTTGGCCGCACGGGCATGCCGGCCGACGAGGCGGTCGAGATAGAGGTACCCGTCGAGGTGCCCGGTCTCGTGTTGCAGCATCCGGGCGAACAGGCCGGTGCCCTCGAGAGTGATCGGGGTGCCGTCGGCGTCGAGTCCGGTGACGCGGGCCCATTCCGCGCGGCCGGTGGGGAACTGCTCGCCGGGCACCGACAGGCAGCCCTCTTCGTCGTCGTCGGGATCGGGCATCGTCTCGGGCACCTCGGAGGTCTCGAGCACCGGGTTGACGACGACGCCCCGGCGACGGGTGGTTCGGCCGCGGGCGTCGGCGCAGTCGTAGACGAAGACCCGCTTCGAGACGCCGATCTGGTTGGCGGCCAGGCCCACTCCGTACGCCGCGTCCATCGTCTCGTACAGGTCGGTGATCAGATCCGCCAGATCTGCGGGCAATGAACCGTCGGGACCGACGGGCACGGGAGTGGTCGCGGTGCGCAGGACGGGGTCTCCTACTATCCGGATGGGTACGACGGCCATGCGGGAGAGCTTAAGTCGGCGGCCTACGTCCGCACGACGCACCAGCCGACTCGCCCGCATTGATGACGTCGCAACCCAGCAACCCGTGATTGAATGAGCGCGAACTACAGGGATGTCATTCTTTTCAGGTCGGAAAGGTCCGAGGAGCAATATGGACGGCGCTATCGCGCGTACTGAGCCTTCCGGCGATGACTCTGATCTCCCCGAAGGACTCTCCCGGCGCGAGCACGACATCCTGGCATTCGAACGCCAGTGGTGGAAGTACGCCGGCAGCAAGGAAGACGCCATCCGGGAGCTGTTCTCCATGTCGGCGACCCGCTACTACCAGGTGCTCAACGCGCTGGTGGACCGGCCGGAGGCGCTCGCCGCGGATCCGATGCTGGTCAAGCGCCTGCGCAGGCTGCGCGCCAGCAGGCAGAAGGCCCGCGCGGCGCGCAGGCTCGGCTTCGAAGTCACCTGAGCGGTCGGTCGGCGCAGGCGCACTCGTTAGAGTGGGCGCGATGAACCAGCGAGAAAGTTCCGGGCTGCCGCTGCGGGCCATGGTCATGGTGCTGCTGTTCCTCGGTGTGGTCTTCCTGCTGGTCGGTTTCCAGGCGATGGGCTCGGGTGACGACTCCGGCGACGACGACGCGCCCGTGGCGTCCGCCGTTTCCACCACCACCGCGGCCCCCGCGTCGTCGGAGGCTCCGGCCGCGCGCCCCGAGGTCCGCGTGTACAACATCTCCGAGGTGGCCGGCGCGGCGGAAGGAGTGGCCACCCGGCTGCGCGAAGCCGATTGGAACGTCGCCGACACCGGCAACCTCACGCTCGACGGCGTCACCGCCACCACGGTGTACTTCGGCGAAGCGCCGGGCGAACGCGAAGGCGCCGACGAAGTGGGCAAGCTACTCGAGGCGCCGGTCGAGCCGCGCACGCCCGCGCTCGCCGACCAACCACCAGGCGTGATCGTGGCGGTCACCGGTTAGGCTCGTGGCCATGCGCAAGTCCGCCACCGTCGCCGCCCTGTTCGCCGTTCCCGCCCTTGCTTTGAGCGCCTGCAGCAATCCCGAGCAGGCGTCCACCACTCCCGGCACCACGCCGTCGGTGTGGACCGGCTCGCCGTCTCCGTCCGCCGCGCCGGGCGAAGAGCAGGGCGAAGGCCAGGGTGGCGGTGAAGGTGGTGGCGAAGGCGGCGGCGAGAAACTGGCCGCCGAGTTGCGGAGCCCGGACGGGACCACGGTGGCCACCGCCGACATCGACTTCACAGGCGGCTACGCGACGGTCACCGTGCGCACCACCGCATCCGGGCAGCTGGCGCCGGGATTCCACGGCATCCACATCCACTCGGTCGGCAAGTGCGAGGCCGACTCGGTGGCCCCCACCGGCGGCGCGCCGGCCAATTTCAACTCCGCGGGCGGGCACTTCCAGGTGCCCGGTCACACCACGCACCCGGCGAGCGGTGACCTGAGCTCGCTGCAGGTGCGCGAGGACGGTTCGGCGATGCTGGTGACCACCACCGACGCGTTCACCGCCGAGCAGCTGCAGGCCGGCCAGAAGACGGCGATCATCATCCACGAGAAGGCCGACAACTTCGCGAACATCCCGCCGGAGAAGTATCAGCAGGTCAATGGCACGCCGGGTCCCGACCAGCAGACGCTGGCGACCGGTGACGCCGGCGGCCGGGTGGCCTGCGGTGTCATCGCTCCCGCGCAGTAGCCGTATCGACTTCGCCGGGTCCTACCGCCCGACGCTCGGTGTCGAATGGGAATTCGCGCTCGTCGACGCCGTCACCCGCGACCTGAGCAACGAGGCCGCCGCGGTGATCGCCGAGATCGGCGAGAACCCGAAGGTGCACAAGGAGCTGCTGCGCAACACCGTCGAAATCGTCACGGGCGTCTGCAATTCCGTGCCGGAGGCGATGGACGACCTGCGCGGCAGCCTGGTCACGGCGCAGCAGGTGGTGCGCGACCGCGGGATGAACCTGTTCAGCGCGGGCACCCACCCGTTCGCAAAGTGGTCGGCGGCCCAGCTCACCGATGCGCCGCGGTACGCCGAGCTGATCAAGCGCACGCAGTGGTGGGGCCGTCAGATGGTGATCTGGGGGGTGCACGTCCACGTCGGGGTGTCGTCGGCGCACAAGGTGATGCCGATCATCTCCTCGCTGCTCAACCAGTTCCCGCACCTGCTGGCGCTGTCTGCGTCGTCGCCGTTCTGGGACGGTGAGGACACCGGCTACGCGAGCAACCGGGCGATGATGTTCCAGCAGCTGCCGACGGCGGGGCTGCCGTTCCAGTTCCGGCAGTGGTCGGAGTTCGAGGGCTTCGTCCACGACCAGAAGAAGACCGGGATCATCGACCACATCAACGAGGTCCGCTGGGACATCCGGCCGTCGCCGCATCTGGGCACGGTCGAGGTGCGGGTGTGCGACGGGGTGTCGAATCTGCGGGAGCTGAGCGCGCTGGTGGCGCTCACCCACTGTCTGATCGTCGACCTCGACCGCAGGCTCGACGCCGGCGAGGAACTCCCGATGATGCCGCCGTGGCACGTGCAGGAGAACAAGTGGCGCGCCGCGCGGTACGGCCTGGACGCCATCATCATCCTCGACGCCGACAGCAACGAGCGGCTGGTCACCGAGGACCTCGACAACCTGGTGGACCGGCTGCAACCGGTGGCGAAGTCCCTGGGCTGCGTCGACGAGTTGGCCTCGGTCAGTGAGATCCACCGGCTTGGCGCGTCCTACCAGCGGCAGCGCCGGGTGGCCGAGGAGACCGACGGCGACCTGCGCGCGGTCGTCGACGCCATCGTCGGCGAGCTCGAACTATAGGTTGGACCCATGAGCGTCACGCCGATGTTCCCGCTCGAAGTGGCGATGCTGCCCGGCGAGGAGTTGCCGCTGCGGATCTTCGAGCCGCGGTACGCCGCGTTGGTCCGGGACTGCCTGGCCGCCGACGACCCGGTGTTCGGGGTGGTGCTGATCGAGGCCGGGCGCGAAGTGGGCGGCGGGGACCGGCGCAGCCGGGTCGGTGTGCTGGCTCGCATCGCCGAGTGCGCCGCGACCGGCGAGGGCCGATACCGGATGAATTGCCCACTGGGTGAACGAATCCGGGTCACCGAGTGGCTCGACGACGATCCGTATCCCCGGGCCGACGTCGAACCGTGGCCCGACGAGCCCGACGCCGGCGTCGATCCGGCCCGGCTCGCCGACGTGGAGAATCGCATCATCGCGCTCTTCGAGCGGATCGCGGCCGCCCGCGGCGGAGAAATCCGCGACCGCGACGGGCTGCTCGCCCGCACCGAACCCGACGTGCCGAAGCGCTTGTACGCGTTGGCCAACCGCCTGCCGATGGGTCCTGCCGACCGGTACGCGGTGCTGGCCGCGCCCGGCCCGGCGACGCGACTGGACGCTTTGAGCGAAGCCGTGGACACGGTGACCGCCCGGGTCGAGTTCCAGCTCTCGGAGTAGTCCCTAGGCGATCGCCGCGATGGGCCCCGTCGACGCCGCGGAACTGAGCCTCGCGTCGACGAACACGGTGTTGGGAAAGGCGTCCTCGGCGTCGTCGGGAGTGCACCGGTCGTAGCGGTCCATCAGCCGGCGGGCGTCGATCGAGGTGACCTCCCAGCCCTGCGCGGTCAGCCACTGCGCGACGTCGGTGCGCTCCTCGACGAACCACAGGTCCTCGATGTCCGGACCGTCGTCGCCGGAGTCCTCGCGGAGCCGTCGGAGTTGCTCACGCCGGGCGGCGAGGTTCGCCGGGTCGAAGAACGCGGCGCCGAACGACTCGACCGCGATGCGGCTGCTCGGCACGGCCATCTCGATGATCTGTGCGAACAACCGGTCCTGGCCCTCCGCCGGGAGGTAGGGCAGCAGCCCCTCGGCCGACCACGCTGCCGGCTGGGTGGCGTCGAAACCCGCGTCGCGCAACGCCTTAGGCCAGTCCTGCCGGAGATCGACGGGCACCGGGACATACCGCGCATTCGGTTCGGCGCCGTGGGTGCGCAACACGTCCAACTTGAACTCGAGCACCTGGGGCTGGTCGATCTCGTAGACCACGCTGCCGCTCACCCACGGCATCCGCCAGGCGCGCGAGTCCAGGCCGGCGCCGAGGATTACCGACTGCTCGACACCGTGTGCTCCCGCGGCGATGAAGAACTCGTCGAACCACTTGGTACGCGACGCCGCGTACCCCGACACCGCGCGGATCCTCTCGGCCATCGCCCCCGTCGGTAGCTCCCAGCCGAGGGCGACCGCGGCGTCGATGAACACCTGCGCGAACGGATCGTCGAACAGCGGGCAGCCGGCCGAGGATTCACCGGCCCGGGCCATCGCCACTCCCAGCGCGGTGGGACCGACGCCTTCGGTGATGCTCCAGGTGTCAGAGTCCGTCCGTGCCATGCGCACGGTGTTCCCCATCGGCCGCGAACTCATGCATCTCGTCCCTGGTCAACAGGTCATCGCGGATGTTCTGCTCGCGGTAGGCCAGCTGGCCGACGCGGTTGGCCACCACGGGGGCGGTGATGATTGTGAACAGGCCGGTCAGGATCACCATGCCGACATCGACGTTGCCCCGCAGCCGGATCGCGGCGCCCGCCAGCACCAGCAGCAGCCCCAGCACCTGGGGCTTGGTCGCGGCGTGCATCCGCGACAGTGTGTCGGGGAACCGGACGACGCCGATCGCCGCGGTCAGCGCCAGCGTCGACCCGCCCAGCACCAGGACGGCGGCGACCACGTCGGGGATGTCGGGACTGCTCACCGGGTCCTCCGCTTCTCGACGTCGGG
The DNA here is from genome assembly GCF_030519285.1 of Mycolicibacterium arseniciresistens. Lineage (NCBI taxonomy): Bacteria > Bacillati > Actinomycetota > Actinomycetes > Mycobacteriales > Mycobacteriaceae > Mycobacterium > Mycolicibacterium arseniciresistens. The sequence continues at coordinate 18,138 of NZ_JAUMSQ010000133.1, read as the reverse complement.
CACCCGGAACCTCGCCACGCTCACCGACCCGACGAAGCTGATGAGCGCCAGCGCGGTGAGGCTGTAGGTGACGGTGGTGTCGAGGCTGAACGCCGCCCACGTGCCGATCGCGCACATCGTGACGGCGACCAGGGTGTCGAGCGCGACCAGCCGGTCAAGCGTGCTCGGGCCGGCCAGCAGCCGGAACATCACGATGGCCGCGGCGGCGCTGAGCATCACCGCAGCGACGATCCACACGTACGTCACTTGTCTGCCTCCTCCTCCACAGCGTCCACCGGATGGGCCGAGGGCCGCCAGTCCGCATCGCGTTCGAACGCCGCGATGAGCAACCGCTGGAACTGGTCGACCTGGCGGTAGAACCGGGCCAGGGCGCGGTCGGAACCCACGTCGATGACGTGCACGTAGATCATCCGCCGGGCCTGGTCGATCTCGAGCACGATGTTGCCTGGGGTCAGGTTCATGATGTTGACGGCCAGCGCCAGCACGAGGTCGGACTTGAGTGCGAGATGCGCGCGCAGCACGGCCGTCAGCGGCGGCGGGCCCGGCTTGACCGCCAGCCACGCCACCTGCACCGAGGACAGCACCAGATAGTAGGCGACGGTCGCGATCAGGCGGAGCACCGAGAGCAGATGGATCCGGCCCTCGACGGGCACCGGCGGCAGCGGCAGCAGCACCGTGATCACCAGCGCCACGGCCAGCCCGCTGACGACGTTGGCCGCGGAGAAGGTGCCCCACAGGAAGATCCACACCAGCACCAGCCAGCACAGCACCCACGCCCGAAGGGCGATCCGCCGCATCGGCCACCTGCTCCGCACGCTGTCGCTTGTCATGGCCGCTCCCCGACGACGGCGGTGATGTACTGCTCGCGGTCGAGCACCTGGTCGGCCGCGCGCACGCTGTAGGCGAAGATCGGTCCCGCCGCCACCGTCAGCATCAGGCCGACCGCGATCAGCGCGCCCGTCGGCAGCAGCATGCCGATCGGCATCCGGCCGACGTGCGCCCGGTCGGCGTACTCGATGTCCTCGTCCTCGACGAGCAGCGCCGCCGGGACGGCCGCGGACAGATGGCCCTCCGGGGCGTCGACCCGGGCTCGCCAGAACGCCTTGGTCCACACCCGGGCCACCACGTACAGCGTCAGCAGGCTGGTGAGCACGCCGCCGCCGACCAGGAACCAGGCCAGCACGGAACCGTTGGCGGCGCCGGCCTCCATCAGTGCCACCTTGCCGATGAAACCCGAGAACGGCGGGATACCACCGAGATTGAGCGCGGGCACCACCCAGACGAAGGCCAGAAGTGGGCTGGCGGCCGCGAGTCCGCCGAGCCGCTGCATGGTCGACGCGCCTGCCTGCCGTTCGATCAGCCCGACCACCAGGAACAGGGTGGTCTGCACCAGGATGTGGTGCGCCACGTAGTAGATGGCGCCGGACATGCCGAGTTCGTTCGACAGCGCGATGCCGAACACCATGTAACCGATGTGGCTGACCAGGGTGAAGGACAGCAGCCGCTTGATGTCGCTCTGCGCGATGGCGCCGAGGATGCCGATCACCATCGTCATGAGTGCGGCCACCAGCAGCACCGCGTCCAGGCCACCGCCGGGAAAGAGCAGGGAGTGCGCCCGGATGATCGCGTACACACCGACTTTGGTGAGCAGTCCGGCGAACACGGCGGTGACGGGCGCCGGTGCGGTGGGGTAGGAGTCGGGAAGCCAGGTCGACAGCGGGAACACCGCGGCCTTGATGCCGAACGCGACGAGCAGGACCGCGAACAGCGCTGTGCGGGTGCCCGGCGCGACCTCGTCGAGGCGCACGCCCAGCTCCGCCATGTTCAGTGTGCCGGTGGCGGCGTAGACCAGTGCGATGCCGATGAGGAAGATCAGCGACGAGACCATCGACACCATCACGTAGGCGATGCCGGCGCGGACGCGTTCGGCGCTGGACCCGATGGTCAGCAGCACGAAGCTCGCGGACAGCAGCACCTCGAAGCCGACGAACAGGTTGAACAGGTCACCGGCCAGGAAGGCGGTGCACACGCCAGCCGACAGCACGAGATAGGTCGGCAGGAAGATCGACACCGGCTGGCGGTCGTCGCCGTCGCGGATGCCCTGTCCGATGGCGTAGCAGACCACCGCCAGCAGCACGATCGACGACACCACCAGCATCAGCGCCGAGAGCCGGTCCACCACCAGGGTGATGCCGAGCGGCCCCATGCCCGGCACGCTCTGGCCCCAGCCGCCGACCTGCAGCGCGAGGGTGCCGTCCCGGTCCGTCAGGTACAGCAGCACGGCGCACACCGCGACCACGGCGATCAGCGCGACGAGGGTGATGGCGCGCTGCAGCCGGGGGGTGCGGCCGGCGAACAGCGTCAGTGCCGCGGCCAGTGTCGGGATCAACACGGGCAGCGGGGTCAGCACGGTGGAGAGGGTCATCGCGAACCCTCCTGGCCGGGAAGGGCGTCGAGCTCGTCGGGCAGGTCGGTGTCCTTGCCGGTGTCCGGTTCTGGTGGCCGGTCCTCGTCGACGGGGGTGGCGTCCATGGCGGACAGCCGGGACACCCGGGTGTCCTCGGGGTCGTTGCCCACCTCTTCGGCGGTGGTCAGCCGGAAGGACCGGTAGGTCAGCGCCAGCACGAACGCGGCGATGCCCATGCTGATGACGATCGCGGTGAGGATCATGCCCTGGGCCAGGGGATCGGCCGTGGTGGTCTCGCCGTTGCTGGTGCGGCCGCGCACCGGCGGATTGCCCGACGGACCGCCGACCATCAGGATCAGCAGATTCACCGCATTGCCGATCAGCAGCAGCCCCAACAACATTCGGGTCAGGCTGCGCTCCAATAGCAGGTAGACACCCGCGCTGGTGAGGGCTCCGACGAGGATGAGCGGGATCAGGTAGGTGGTCATCGGGTCACCGTCCCGGTCTCGACGGCAGGCCGGCCACCGGTTCGTGGTTCGGCCATCTCCGTGTCGACCCGTGCACCGAGGCTGCGCAGCACGTCGAGCACCAGGCCGACGACGATGAGGTACACGCCGAGATCGAAGAACAGCGCCGTGACGAACTTGACGGTGCCGAGCACCGGGACGTCGAACTCGACGACGGCCGAGGACAGCACCGGTGCGCCGAGCAGCAGCGAGGCCACGGCGGTGCCCGCGGACAGTCCGAGCCCGACGCCGAGGATCTTCCCGGCGTCCAGCGGCAGCGTCTCGCCGAGTTCGTAGCGGCCGCCGGCCAGGTAGCGCAGCACCAGCGCCAGCCCCGCGGTCAGCCCGCCCGCGAAGCCGCCGCCGGGAGTGTTGTGGCCGGCGAAGAAGAAGTACGCCGACAGCACCATGATGAGCGGGAAGATCACCCTGGTCGCCACCTCGAGCACCAGCGAGCGGTGCCGCGGGTCGCGGAGTTCACTTCCGCGCAGCCACGTCACCTCACCGGCCGCGGGCGAGTTGGCGTAGGTGCCGACGGGGCCGATGTCGGGCTGGCCGGCGTCGGACACCCGGGGTGCGGCGCCGAACCGCCGGTGCCGGAACACCAGCGACGCCACCCCGGTCGCGGCGACCAGCAGCACCGAGATCTCGCCCATCGTGTCCCATGCGCGGATGTCGACCAGCAGCACGTTGACGGTGTTGGCGCCGTGCCCGCGGTAGTACGCGGCGTCGGGCAGCAGTTCGGCGATGCCCGCGCCGCTGCGGGCCGCCATCGCGAAGACGGCGAGCGAGGTGACGGTCGCGCCGACGGCCAGTGACAGCACGGCACGCGGCAGCCGGAATCGGCCGATGTCGGCCTGGTCCGCCTCGGCGGGCAGCGAGCGGAGCACCAGCACGAAGATCACCAGCACCAGCGTCTCGACCAGGAACTGGGTGAGGGCGAGGTCGGGAGCGCCGTGGAAGGCGAAGATCGCGCCGCAGCCGTAACCGGTCACCCCGATGAGCAGCACCGCGGCCAGCCGGTTGCGCATCACCACCGCGCCGAGCGCCGCGGCGATCATCAGCAGTCCCACCACCACCTGCACCGGGGAATCCCACAGCCGGAACTCCGGCCGGTCGCGAGCACCGAACGCCAGCACCGCCGCAGGCAGCACCACCAGCGTCGACAAAATCACCGCCTGCGTGGCGGGTATCGATCCGCGCTGCGTCACCGCGGTCAGCCGCACCGAGAACACGTCGAGTCCGCGGATGAAGGAGTCGTACACGTGGTCGGCGTTGCCCAGCGGCAGGTACGGGGTGCGGGCCCGCCGCAGGCGGTGGCGGCCGAAGAAGGCCGCGGTGCCCGCCGCGATGACCAGAACCGACAGCAGCAGAGGCAGATTCAGCCCGTGCCAGAGTGCGAGCTCGTAGTGCTGGCCGCCGGGCACCGTGCCGGCGTAGTCGTCGAGCACCGTGTCCAGCGGTGCTGGCCACAGCCCGAACAGCAACCCCGCCGCCGCCAGGATCGCCGGCGGGACCAGGAAGGTCGCGGGCAGCCGGTGTATCTCGGCGACGCGGACGCTGGGTTGGGACAGGCCCTTGCGCGCGAACGCCCCCCACAGGAATCGCAGGCTGTAGATCGTGGTGAACACCGAGCCGAACACGATGCCCGCCAGCACCACCGGCGCCGCGACGCCGAGTGACGCGCTGTGCGAGACGGTTTCGAAGTCGGCCTCCTTGGCGATGAAGCCGAGGAACGGTGGTAGCGCCGCCATGCTCGCCGTGGCCCCGACGGCGATGACCAGCAGTGGCCGGCTGGCCTCGCCGAGCCATGCGAGCCGCCGGATGTCGCGGGTGCCGGTGGCGTGGTCGATGGCGCCGACCACCATGAACAGCGCGGCCTTGAACATCGCGTGCGCGACGAGCATGGCCAGCCCGGCCAGCATCATGTCGCGCCCGCCGGCGCCGACCATCACGGTGATCAGGCCGAGCTGGCTGACCGTGCCGAAGGCGAGGATCAACTTGAGGTCGTACTCGCGCACCGCACGCCAGCCGGCGAGCAGCATCGTCGCCAGGCCGAGTGTCACCACCATCGGCCGCCAGACCGGTGAGTCGGCGAAGCCCGGCGTCAGCCGCGCCACCAGGTACACGCCGGCCTTCACCATCGCCGCCGCGTGCAGGTAGGCGCTCACCGGGGTGGGCGCCGCCATGGCGCCCGGCAGCCAGAAGTGCAGCGGGACGATCGCCGACTTCGACAGCGCGCCAACGAGAATCAGGGCGACGCCGACGCCTGCCGCCACTCCGGTCGGTGGCGCGGCGACGAGTTCGGAGAGCCGGTAGGTGCCCGCGAGGTTGCCCAGCACGACGATGCCCGCCAGCATCGCCAGCCCGCCGAGGGTGGTCACCAGCAGTGCCTGCGTGGCGGCACGCCTGCTGGTGGCGCGCTCGGCGTAGTGCCCGACCAGCAGGAACGACAGCACGGTGGTGATCTCCCAGAACACGTAGAGCACCAGCATGTTGTCGCTCGTCACCAGACCGAACATCGCGCCGGCGAAAGCCACCATCTCGGCGGCGAAGCTCGGCAGTCGCTTCTCGGTGTGGCCGTCGTGGTGGTGGAAGTACTCGGCGCAGTAGAGCAGCACGAGTGCGCCGATGCCGAGCACCAGCACGCTCATGATCGCCGCGAGGGTGTCGAATCGCAGGGTGATGTTCATCGACAGTTCGGGCAGCCAGACCAGGTCGACGGTCTTGACGTCGCCCGGTGACGGCCAGTTCGTCGCCACCCACACCAGCGACGTGAGGGGGACCAGCGCCAGCGGGTAGAACGCGAGCCTGCCGAATCGTGCCACGAGGACGGGTGCGATGGCGGTCGCCGCCGCGTGGGCGATCAGAATGGCAAGCAAGGCACTCCGTGGTCTCGTCGGGTCGGCGGTGCGCCGACTGGCGAAGATCAGATCGTGGGTGTCAGCCGCTCGGATGCACGCTCGGCGCTAAACGCATCGGTGGTGGGAACAGCCCGTCCTCACTCATTCTACGGATGCCCGGTGAGCTGCTCGCACCCCTACGGAACGGCCCGCTCCGCATTCCGCTCGGCGAGCGCGGCGATCCGGCCGAGCAGTCTGCGTACGACGACGCCGTGACCGCCGGTGCCGATGACCATCGCCCGGTACACCGTTCCCGCGGCGCCGGGGAACGCCGCGAAGGTCTGCGCGGCCACGCGGGTGCGGCCGGGCCCGTCGTCGGTGAGTTCGAACACGAGCCGGTACACCGCGAAGGGGTGGCGGCCGTGCATGGCGAACCGGTCGGGCGGCGTGGCCGATTCGAGGTGGAAGCCGGGCGGGACGCTCGACGGGTCATGGCGGTCGCGGCACATCACGGACAGCAGGGCCGTCCAGCAGGTGGCGCGGTAGGCGGCGATCGATATGGCATGCTCGTCGATATAGGGCAATCGTTCCATATAGAAGGACCATACTATATCGTGGCACCTCCGCGGAAGCATGAGACCGACGCCATACTCGACGCGACGCGCGCGCTGATCCTCACCGAGGGTCCGCGTGCGGCCAGCGTGGCCGCGATCGCCAAGGTCAGCGGCGCCCCCGCCGGCACGCTGTATCACCGCTTCGGCAACCGCAACGGTGTGGTGACGGCCGCCTGGCTGCGGGCGCTCGAGCGATTCCAGGGCCGGGTGCTGGCGGCGGCGGCCGACGATCCGGTGGACGAGGGGGTGGCCATGGCCGTGGCGGCGGTCGAGTTCGCCGGCGACCTGCCGGACGACGCCCGCCTGCTGCTGGCGTTGCGCCCCGGCGATCTGGTCGACGGCGATCCGGATCCCTCGCTGCAGGAGACGCTTGCGGCGATGAACGCCCCGCTGATCTCCCGGCTGCACGACGTCACCCGGCGGCTCTACGGCGACCCCGGCGACAAGGGCGCCGACCGTGATCTCGACGCGGTAACCCGGGCGGTCGTCGACCTGCCCTACGCCGTCATCCGGCGTCACGCCCGCGACGACCGCCTGCCCTCGTGGCTGGCCGACGACCTGGCAGTGGCGGTGCGGGCGCTGTTAGCGGCGCATCGACCCGCAGGTGGATCCTGACCGGACCGACAGGGTGTGGCTGACCACTCCGATGCCCCAGCCCATGATCGGCCAGACCGGCCAGAAGTACCATCCGCCGCCGCTCAGGCCGACGGCGAGCCAGATGCCCAGCATCAGCAGCGCCCCCGCGAGGTAGGCGGCGACGTGAATGGCGGCGCCGCGCCGGGCCGCCCTCGTGTGGGCCTCGCGCCGCCGCGGATCGTTGCGGCGCAGATGGGGAACGGGCAGGTCGGCGGTCAGCACGCGGAGCTCCTCACGGGTGCCCGCGGCGAACGCCGACTGCACCCGGCGCTCGTAGTCCGCCATGTCGAGGTAGCCCTGCGAAAGTGCGAGCCCGAGGTCGGTGGCCGTCTTCTCACGCTCGCGGTCGCCGGCGCGGGTGGTGGTGTCCGGGGCGGTCATGACTGCGCTCCCATCAAACTTGTCAGCGGCTAGTTCGGATGGGTCCGAGTCTGCTCCGGTAACTAGGCACTGTCAAGATGTAAGCGGCGTCAGCGGTTCTCGGAGAACGCGCGCAGCGACTCCACCTGCACCGGGTCCAGCGACGGCCGCACCGTCGCGCGCGCGGCGGCCACATCGGCGGCGGTGACGTCGGCGGCGTCGATCGAGCGTCGCATCGCGGTCAGCGCCGCCTCGCGCAGCAGCGCCACACAGTCGGCCGCGCTGTAGCCGTCGAGGTCGTCTGCCAGCGCGTCGAGGTCGACGTCCTCGGCCAGCGGGATCGACTTGCCCGAGGTGCGCAGGATCTCGCGCCTAGCCTCGGCGTCGGGCGGTTCGACGAACACCAGCCGCTCCAGCCGGCCGGGTCGCAGCAGCGCCGGGTCGATGAGGTCGGGCCGGTTGGTGGCGCCGAGCACGACGACGTCGTTCATCGGTTCGATGCCGTCGAGTTCGGTCAGCAGCGCGGCCACCACCCGGTCGGTGACACCGGAGTCGAAGCTCTGCCCGCGCCGCGGCGCCAGCGCGTCGATCTCGTCGAGGAACACCAGCGACGGCGCGGAGTCGCGCGCCCGCCGGAAGAGTTCGCGCACCGCCTTCTCCGAGGCGCCAACCCACTTGTCCATCAACTCGGCACCCTTGACGGCGTGCACCGAGAGCCGGCCCGAGCTCGCCAGCGCCCGCACCACGAACGTCTTCCCGCACCCGGGCGGACCGTAGAGCAGCACACCGCGTGGCGGTTCGACCCCGAGCCGGGCGAAGGTGTCCGGATGCTGCAGCGGCCACAGAACCGCCTCGGTGAGCGCCTGCTTGGTCGCGACCATGTCGCCGACGTCCTCCAGGGTCACCGACCCCACCGCCACCTCTTCGGTGGAGGAGCGCGACAGCGGGCGAATCACGCTGAGCGCTCCGGTCAGGTCCTCCTGCACGAGTGCGGGCGCGGTGCCTTCGGTGCTCGCCCGCGCGGCCGCCCGCAGTGCCGCCTCGCGGACCAGGGCGCACAAATCGGCGACGACGAAACCCGGTGTCCGCCCGGCGATCTCGTCGAGCTGCAGCTCACCCGCGGGCACGTCGCGCAGCAGCACCTCCAGCAGCGCTTTGCGGGTCGCCCCGTCGGGCAGGCTCACACCGAGCTCACGGTCGCACAGGTCGGGCCCGCGCAGCCGCGGGTCGACGCCGTCCGGCATGGCCGTCGTCGCGACGAACGCGACACCGGAAGTCGCGACGGCCGAACGCAGTTCGGTCAGGATCAGGGTGGCGACCGGTTCCGCGGTCGAGGGCAGCAGCGCGTCGATGTCGGTGATCAGCAGGACGCCGCCGCCGTCGCGGACCGTCTCCACGGCGGCGGAGACGCTGCGCAGCCGGTCCTCGGCGTGCAGCGCGCCCACCTCGGGGCCGTCGAGTTCGACCAGCCTGCGGTCGGCGCACACCACCCGCACCATCGTCGCCTTGCCGACACCTGCCGGACCCGACACCAGCACACCGAGATTGGCGGCGGCGCCGAGGGTCTGCAGCAGTTCGGGCTCGTCGAGCGAGAGCTTGAGCCATTCGGTCAGCCGGCTCACCTGGCTGTGCACACCTTTGAGATCGTCCGCGCTGACAGACGGCCGCTGCGACGGCGTGGTGACGGTGGCCTGGCCGACGCTGCTGTCCACGCCTGCGCTTCCGCGGTCCGACACCGACACGGTGCCGTCGCCCCAGCTGACCACCGAATTGGGTTGCACGCTGACAGGTCCGGCCGGATCGACACCGGTGACGGTGAGCAGTTCCGAGGTCCAGGTGATGCCGACCGACGAGGCCAGCGCCGAGGTGGCCGCCGAGGTCGAGGTGCCCGGTCCCAGGTCGCGCGGCAGCAGCGACACCGTGTCGCCCACCGTCATCACCTTGCCGAGCAGCGCCTGGCGCAGGGTGGCCGACGAGATCGACTGGGTGGCCAGCCTGGAGCCCGACACCGTCACCGATCGTGCGCCGTACACCGTCACCGGTGCGACGATCACCGTGCTGGTCTCCCGCAGACCGGCGTTGGACAACGTGACGTCGTCGAGCAGGGCGGTGCCGGTCGGCGTGCCCGGCGGTGCCACCCCGACCACCGCCGCGGTGGTCCTGGCACCCGTGAGGGCGACGGCGTCCCACTCGCGCAGGCCAAGTGCGGCAATGGCTTCGGGATGCAACCGGACCACACCGCGGCGATTGTCCAGCGCCGAGGTGTTCAGCCGAGCGGTGAGTCGCAGATGGGTGAGCGCGTAGTCGTCTTCGGCGAACTCGGTCCCGGTCATGTCACCGGTCCGGAGGTCTGCGCAGTCCGAGGCGCGCCACCGAGCGCCGGTACGGCTGGGCCCGTCGGGTGGCCCGGCGGGTGGCGCGCCGGGTGGCACGGCGTTGCCTCGGTTTGTCGTCCCACGCCTCGGGATGGGCGGCCACCCATCGGCTGCTGCGCACCGCGAACGGGATGTGGATGACGTAGGCCAGGATGATCGCCATCAGCACGAGGTAGCCGTAGAGGATCGACGCGGCGACCCCGAGCGCCAGCAGCACCAGCAGCGGCACCACCGCGCTCGGCGGTATGGCGAACGTGTGCACCTTGCGCATCGGGATGCTGCTGACCGCCAGCAGCGACACCCCGATCATCCAGATGACGACGGCCGGTTCCGACGTCCACCAGCCTTCGCCGAACTGCATCTTGGCCGCCAGCGGGCCGATCGCGCCGATGGCCGCGGCCGGCGCGGGCATCCCCACGAAGAATTCCTTCATGTAACCCGGTTGGTCCTCGGCGAGCATCGCGTTGAACCGGGCCAGCCGCAGCACGATGCAGACCGCGTACAACAGCACCACGATCCACCCGATCCGCGACTCCGACAGCAGCGTGCCGTAGACGATGAACGCCGGCGCCACACCGAAGTTCACCGCGTCGGCCAGCGAGTCGATCTCCTCGCCCATCTTCGAGGTGGCGTTGAGCAGCCGCGCCGTCCGGCCGTCGAGGGCGTCGAGGATGGCGGCCACGGCCAGGAACGCCATCGCCTCGGTCGGACGGTCGTCGAGCGCGAACTTCACCGCCGACAGCCCCAGGCAGATCGCGGCCACCGTCATCGCGCTGGGCAGCATGCGCAGGCTCACCACGGGACGCTTCACCCTGGGCTTGATCACGGCAGCTCCGCGAGGATCGTCTCCCCGCCGACGGCGCGCTGGCCGGGCAGCACCAGCACCTCGGAGCCCTCCGGCAGGTAGGTGTCGAGGCGGGAGCCGTAGCGGATCAACCCGTAGGTGTCGCCGATCGAGACCTTGTCGCCGGCCTTGGCGTCGCAGACGATGCGCCGCGCGACCAGGCCGGCGATCTGCACGGCGATCACCTGGGCACCGGACTCCGTCCGGATGACGAGGCTGTTGCGCTCGTTGTCCTCGCTGGCCGCCTCGAGTTCGGCCGAGACGAACAGCCCCGGCCGGTGCACCACCGAGGTCACCTCGCCGCTGATCGGGACGCGCTGCACGTGCGCGTCGAAGATCGACAGGAAGATGCTCACCCGCGGAAGGGGACGCGCGGGCAGCCCCAGTTCTGCGGGCGGTTCGACGTCCTCGACCAGGCAGATCAGCCCGTCGGCCGGGGCGACGATCGCGCCCTGGCGCGTCGGTGGCACCCGCGGCGGATGCCGGAAGAACGCGGCGTTGGCGCCTGCAGCGACCAGGCCCGCGCCCCGCAGCCAGCGGTTCCGGCGACCGGCGGCCGCCAGCGCGAGACCGGCGCCGATGAACGGCAGGCCTGCCGGGTGCACCGGCGGAACGGTTGTCCGGACCAGGGCCATCAACCGCTCGGGGCCGGATTTGAGCTCTTCGGTTCTTGGGCGTCTGGCCATCGGGGTGGATTCTACGTGCGGACGGTGTCGAGAATCCGGCCAGCTGTCTCAGAACCCGGCTAGCTCAGATCCCACACCGCGACCGTCGACCCGGCCGGGAGTTCGGTGATGTCCTCGCCGATCTCCAGCAGGCAGTTGGCCGAGGCGAGCCACCGCAGGTGGTGCGACGCGGGCGGGCCGTAGCTGGTGACGGTGCCCGCGTCGGCGTCGAGCACACCGCGGCGGAACTGCCGCTTGCCGCGCGGGGAGGTGAGGTCCTCGGTCAGCACGGCCGCGCGCCGGGGCCGTTGGGGCTGCGTGGCGCCCATCGCCGCCCGCAGCGGCGAACGCAGGAACACCTCGAACGACACCAGCGCGCTGACGGGGTTGCCCGGCAGGGTGACGATCGGCGTGCCGCCGACGCGGCCGGCGCCCTGCGGCATGCCCGGCTGCATCGCGACCTTGACGAATTCGACCGTCGCGGCGAGCGCGTCCTTGACCACCTCGTAGGCTCCGGCACTCACCCCGCCGGTGGTGATGATCAGATCGGCCTGCCCGGCGTAGCGGGCCAGCGTGTCGTGGAAGGCCGTGACGTCGTCACCGGTCATCGGCGCCGCGACCACCTCGCCGCCGGCGTCGCGCACGGCCGCCGCCAGCATCACCGCGTTGGACTCGTAGATCTGGCCGGGCAGCAGGGGCGTGCCGGGTGCGACGAGCTCGGTGCCCGTCGACATGACGAGCACTCGGGGCCGCGGCACCACGGTGAGTTCGCCGAGACCCAGCGCTGCGGCGAGCCCGAGCGCGGCCGGGGTGACCGGCTGGCCCGCCGTGAGGACGGTGGTGCCCGCGGTGACGTCCTCGCCGGCGCGGCGGACGTGCTGGCCGGGCCGGGGTGCGATCCGGATCTCCACGGTGTCGGGGATGGCGGTGAAGTCGCCGTCGGTGGCCTCGACCGGGACCACTGCGGTGGCGCCCGACGGCAGCGGCGCCCCCGTCATGATGCGGTGCACGGTGCCCGGCGCCAGGGTCAACGGATCGGTCCGGCCGGCCGGGATGTCGGCGGCGACCGGGAGCCGCACCGGGTGCTCGGCGCTCGCCCCCGCGACGTCGTCGGCCAGCACGGCGTAGCCGTCCATGGCGGAGTTGTCGAAGCCGGGCAGTGACAGCGGCGCGACGACGTCGGCAGCCAGCACCAGCCCGAGCGCCTCGGTCACCGGCACGGTGACCGACGGCCGGGCGGCGATCAGACCGGCGACCACACTCTGGTGTTCGGAGACGGAGCGCATCGACGGCTACACCGGGAACGTGACGCCGGTGAGCTCTTCGGACACCGTCCAGAGCCGCCGCGCCACGTCCTCATCGTGGGACTTCCTGTTGGACTGCACCAGCTTCGGGTGCCCGCGCTGCTCGCCGATGCCGTCCGGGCCGTAGTACTGGCCGCCGCGCACCTGCGGGTCGGTGGCCGCGCGCAGCGTGGGCAGTGCGCCACCGGCGGCGTCCTGGGCGATCTGGCGCCAGACCAGCTCGACGGGCCCGCGGATCACGCCGGGCAGGTTGCGGGTCAACTCGGTGTTGGAGCTGCCGGGGTGGGCGGCGACGGCGATGGTCGGCGCGCCCTTCTTCGACAGCCGCCGGTTGAGCTCGTAGGTGAACAGCAGGTTGGCGAGCTTGGCCTGGCCGTAGGCGCGCAGCCGGTTGTAGCCGCGCTCGGACTGCAGGTCGTCGAAGTTGATCGAGCCGAAGCGGTGGCCGTTGCTGCTGATCGTCACCACTCGCGACCCCTCGACGGGCAGCATGTTGTCGAGCACCTGCCCGGTGAGAGCGAAGTGGCCGAGGTGGTTGGTGCCGAACTGCAGCTCGAAGCCGTCGGACGTGGTGGCCTTCGGCGTCGTCATCACGCCTGCGTTGTTGATCAGCAGGTCGATGCGGGAGTACTCGGCACGCAGGTCGTCGGCGGCCCGCCGGACGCTGTCCAGCGACGTCAGGTCCAGCTGCTGCAGCGTGACGTCGGCGTGCGGCGTCGCCGCGGTGATCCGGTCGACGGCCGCCTTGCCCTTGTCGAGGTTGCGCACGGCCAGCACCACGTGCGCGCCGCGGGCGGCCAGCACGGCGGCGGCCTCGTAGCCGATCCCGGTGTTGGAGCCGGTGATGACGGCGACGCGCCCGGTCTGGTCCGGCACGTCGCCCGCGCCCCACTTCGTGTCAGCACTCATGATCGAAACCCTACCCACGCCGATCGGTCATGCTCGAAGGATGAACGGTGCGCCCCGCCAGACCGTGACGCTCGCCGATCCGGCCAACCCGCCCAGCCGCAAGGCGCCGCTGGTGTGGGCGATCGGCGCCGCTGTGCCGTGGCTGGCGCTGCTGGCCGGGCTGCTGGTCTGGCTGGCACTCGACCCGCGCCCAGCGTGGGTGTCGTGGCTGGTGCTGGCGGTTCCGGCGGTCGGCGTGGTGGTGTTCGTCGGCATCGCGCCGATGTGGCGCTACCGGGTGCACCGCTGGGAGATCGATTCCCGGGCGGTTCACACCCGAACCGGGTGGCTGATGCAGGAGCGCCGGATCGCGCCGATCTCGCGGGTGCAGACGGTCGACACCCAGCGCGGTCCGCTCGACCGGTTGTTCGGTCTGGCCAATGTGACGGTGACGACGGCGTCCTCGGCGGGAGCGGTGCACATCGTCGCGCTCGACTCCGACGTCGCCGACCGCGTGGTGGCGCAGCTGACCGACATCGCCGCACTCGGCGAGCAGGACGCCACGTGACCGCGCCCGCACCGGTGTGGCAGCGGCTGAGCCCGCGGATGCTCCTGGTGCATCCCGTGCACGAGGTGGTGCGTCAGGTGCCGGTGCTGATCGGTTCGGTGGTGCTGGGTTCGGCGACCGGCAACCCGCTGTGGGCGGTCGCAGCGCTGGTGGCCACCGTCGGGTACGGCGTCGCGCGGTGGTTCACCACCACCTACCGTATCGACGCCGACGAGGTCCAGCTGCGCGCCGGGGTGCTGCAGCGCAACGTGCTGTCCGTGCCGCGCAACAGGATTCGTTCGGTATCGACGGACGCCCGGCTGCTGCACCGGGTGTTCGGGCTGACGGTGCTGCGGCTGAGCACCGGGCAGGAGGCCCGCGGTGACGCGGCGTTCGCCCTTGACGCGGTCGAGGCGGGAGAGGTGCCAAGGCTGCGGGCGGTGCTGCTGGCCGACTCGCTGGCCGGCGCAGGCTCCGAGACCGAGCAGGACCCGGTGCCACCGGGGCGGGTGCTCGCCCGGTGGCAGCCGTCGTGGCTGCGGTACAGCCCGCTCAGCTTCACCGGCCTGGCGATGATCGCCGCCGCGTTCGGGCTGGTGTACCAGGTGGGATACGGGGTGCGAGTGCAGGATTCGGGGCTGGTGCGCTCCGGTCTGGACGCCGCGGAGCGCGCGGGGGTGGCGGCCAGTGTGACGGTCGTCGTGCTGGCGGTGGTGGTCGCGTCGGTGCTGCTGTCGGTGCTGAGGTCGTTGACGACGTACGGGAACCTCGTGCTTCGCCGTGACGGAGACGTGCTGCACCTCGTGCACGGTGTGGTGCGGGTGCGTGAGCACACCTACGACATGCGCCGGCTGCGGGGCGGCACCCTGCGGGAGCCGCTGCTGGTGCGGATGTTCGGCGGCGCCCGGCTGGATGCGGTGATGACCGGCGTCGACGGCGCGGGCGAGTCGTCGCTGCTGCTGCCGCCCTGCCCGGCGGACACCGCGCGGTCGGTGCTCACGGACCTGATCGACCATCCCGACGCCGTCACCGGCGCGCTGCGTGCGCACGGCCCGGCGGCCACCCGGCGGCGCTGGACGCGTGCGCTGATCGCTCCCGCACTGCTGGCCATCGTCATGGGTGCGACGAGTTTCGTTGTTTCGATGCCTCTTTGGGTATGGCCGGTGTGGGCGGTGCTCACCGTGTGCTGCGCACTGCTCGCGGCGGACCGGTCGCGGTCGCTGGGCCACCGCGTCGACGACGGCTGGCTGGTCGCCCGTTCGGGCAGCCTCGAGCGGCGGCGGGACTGTGTCGACGGTGCCGGCGTCGTCGGCTGGACGGTGCGGCAGTCCTGGTTCCAGCGGCGCGCCGGGGTCGCCACGCTGGTCGCCGCGACCGCCGCGGGGGTGAAGGCCTACCGGGTGGTCGACGTGCCCGCCGGGGCGGCGTGGTCGGTCGCCGCCGCGGTGTCGCCGTGGCTCACAGGCACCGGATGGGCGCGCACCGGAGCCGGGCCCGAGTTGCGCTGAAGCATTCGCCGTTTACTGTCTTCCAGCATGGCCGTCGGTGGAGTGCTGTTCGACATCGATGGCGTCCTGGTGACGTCATGGCAGCCGATCGCCGGAGCCGCCGACACGCTGAGGTCGCTGGCGGACAACCAGATCGCACGGTCGTACCTGACCAACACGACCACCAGGACACGCAGGCAGATCGCCGAACTGCTGTCCGGCGCGGGCATGGACGTCACCGCCGACGAGGTGATCACCGCCGCGGTCCTCACCGCGGAGTACGTCCGGGAGCGGTATCCCGGAGCGCAGTGCTTCCTGGTGAACAGCGGCCGGATCGGCGAGGACATGCCGGGTGTCGACCTGGTGTACTCGGACGAGTTCGACGACGGCGGCACGCCCGACCGGCCCGACGTCGTGCTGCTTGGCGGTGCGGGCCGCGAGTACAACCACCTCACCCTCAGCTGGGTGTACGACTGGATGGCCCAGGGTGTGCCGGTGGTGGCGATGCACCGCAGCACGTCGTGGAACACCACCGAGGGCCTGCGCATCGACACCGGCATGTATCTGCTCGGCATGGAGGAGACGTCGGGCCGCAAGGCCACCGCCGTCGGCAAGCCGGCGCCCGAGGGCTTCCTGGCCGCGGCGCGCAGGCTCGGCGTCGATCCCGATGAGATGTACATGGTCGGCGACGACCTCAACAACGACGTCCTGGCGGCCCAGGTGGTCGGCATGACGGGAGTGCTGGTGCGCACGGGCAAGTTCCGCCAGGACACGCTCGACCGTTGGGCCGCAGACGAATTCGCGATGCAGCCCAACCACGTGATCGACTCGGTCGCCGACCTGCCGCCGCTGCTGGGGCTGTAGCGATCAGGCCTTGAGGGTGCGGACCGCCTCGATGCGCTCCTTGAGCTGATCGGTGGTGGCGGCGGCCACCGGAGGTCCTCCGCAGAGCCTGCGCAGTTCGTTGTGGATCCAGCCGTGAGGCTTGCCGGTGCGGTGATGGGCGATGGAAACCAGCGCGTTGAGCTCGCGGCGCAGTTCCCGGATCTGGCCGTGGGTGGCGCGGGTCAGGGCCGGCTCGGCGGCGGCGGCGCCCGACGCGGTCCGCTTGGTCAGCTGCTCTTCCTGCCTGCGGCTCAACAGGTCTCGCATCTGTGTCGCATCGAGCAGGCCCGGGATCCCGAGGTAGTCGGCCTCCTCCTCACTGCCCGCGGGTGTCGCGGTGCCGAATGACGAGCCGTCGAAGATCACCTGGTCGAGTTCGGCATCGGCGCCGAGCATCTCGTAGCCGTTGTCCAGATCGCCGGGCTCGTCCTTGGCCTTGTTGGCGTCCTCGAGCAAGGCGTCGTCGAGGCCCTCTTCCTCGCGGTGCGGCTTGCCGAGGACGTGATTGCGCTGCGCCTCCATCTCGCTGGCCAGCAGCAGCAGGTTGGGCACCGACGGCAGGAAGACGCTGGCGGTCTCGCCGGGTTTGCGCGACCGCACGAAGCGCCCGATCACCTGCGCGAAGAACAGCGGGGTCGACGCGCTCGTCGCGTACACGCCGACGGCGAGGCGGGGGACGTCGACGCCCTCCGACACCATGCGCACCGCGACCAGCCAGCGAGTGGTACCCGCCGAGAACTGGCTGATCCGGTCCGAGGAGCCCGGATCGTCCGACAACACGATCGTCGGCGCCTCGCCGGTGAGCCGGGTCAGCAGCTCGGCGTAGGCGCGCGCGGCGGTCTGATCGGAGGCGATGATCATGCCGCCGGCGTCCGGCACGTGCCGCCGCTTCTGCTCCAGCCGCCGGTCGGCCGCGGCGATGACGGCGGGCATCCATTCGCCCGCCGGGTTGAGCGCGGTGCGCCAGGCGCGGGCGGTCTGCTCGGCGCTCAGCGGTTCGCCGAGCCGGGCCGAGTGCTCCTCGCCGGCGCTGTCGCGCCAGCGTGACTCGCCGGAGTAGGCCAGGAACACCACGGGCCGCACGACGCCGTCGGCCAGCGCGTCGGAGTACCCGTAGGTGTGGTCGGCCTGCGAGCGCGCGAACCCGTCGGGGCCGTGCTCGTACCGGACGAACGGGATGGGGGAGTCGTCGCTGCGGAACGGCGTGCCGGTGAGCGCAAGTCTGCGCGTCGCGTCGTCGAACGCCTCGCGGATCGCCTCGCCCCAGCTCTTCGCGTCGCCGCCGTGGTGGATCTCGTCGAACACCACCAGGGTGCGGTAGTTCTCCGTGCGGACGCGGTGCCGGGACGGGTGGCTGGCCACCTGCGCATAGGTGACCACCACGCCGTGGAACTCTGAGGAGTGCTGCGCCGCGGAGTTGCTGAACCGCGGGTCGAGCGAGATGCCGACGCGTGCGGCGGCCGCGGCCCACTGGACCTTGAGGTGTTCGGTGGGGACCACCACGGTGATCCGGTCGACGGTGCCGTCGGCCAGCAGTTCCCCGGCGATCCGCAGGGCAAACGCCGTCTTACCTGCACCGGGGGTGGCCACCGCCAGGAAATCGCGTGGCTTGGCGCCGAGATACTTCACCAATGCCCGACGCTGCCAGCCACGCAAGGCCTGGGTGTCGGGCGCTGCGTATGCCCGCACCCAAGGTCTCCTCACCGATCGAGGGGCAGTCTATTACAACGGATTCCGGCGGCGCACATCCGCAGCGCGCGCCGCGGTGGCCGGGCGT
>NZ_JAUMSQ010000132.1:0-14811 GCF_030519285.1 Mycolicibacterium arseniciresistens | reverse complement strand
GCCCGCGGGCACGCCCGCGCCGCTCGCCCGGAACGCCGATCCCGCGGGCAACTGGGACCGCGCCGCAGCGGCGGCACCCGGAGGCGCGAACTGGGACACCGCATGGGATCCGACCCTGCCGGCGATCCCCAGCGCGTTCGTCAGCGGCGACCCGATCGCGATCATCAACGCCGTCCTCGGCATCGCGGCGACGTCGGGCCAGGTGACTCAGCAGATGGGCCGCGGCTTCCTGCAGAAGCTGGGCCTGCTGCCAACACCGACCGGTTACACGAACGGCGCAATTCCGCGAGTCTACGGTCCTCAAGCCGTCGAATTGGCGATCAGGCGAGGCATGTCTCAGCTGGGGGTGCCTTACTCGTGGGGCGGCGGCAACGCTGCGGGGCCGAGCCGCGGAATCGATTCCGGGGCAAACACGGTCGGGTTCGACTGTTCCGGACTCATCCTCTACATGTTCGCCGGCGTCGGCATAAAACTCGACCACTACTCGGGATCGCAATACAACGCCGGACGCAAGGTTCCATCGGCCCAGATGAGGCGCGGTGATCTCATCCCATACGGTCCCGACGCGAGCCAACATATCGCCGTATACCTCGGCGACGGAACGATGCTCGAGGCGCCCTACACGGGTTCGGTCGTCAAGATCTCGCCGGTGCGAACCAGTGGCATGACACCTTTCGTGACTCGACTCATCGAATGGTGAACCGAGTGATTTTGTTCTTCCGCCAAACTTTCGGCTGCGCAAAGGGCCTCGGCTTATGCGTCGCGGCGATCGCGCTGGCGTTCGGGCTCGCGGTGCCCGCCGCCGCCGCGCCCGACGACGGCCAGTGGGATCCCACGCTGCCCAAGCTGATCAGCGCCGGCGCGCCCGGTGACCCGCTCGCCATCGCCAACGCGTCGCTAGCGGCCACCGCGCAGGCCACCGAGGTCACCATGGGCCTCGGCAGGAAATTCCTGCAGAACATCGGATTGGCGCCGAAGGACGCCGTACCCGCCGGTGTCGCGCCCGGCGTGGTGCGCGGCCCCCAGGCCGTCGAGTACGTCATCCGCCGCGGCGCGTCCCAGATGGGCGTGCCCTACTCGTGGGGCGGTGGCAAGCCCGACGGCCCCAGCCGCGGCATCGACTCCGGAGCGAACACCGTCGGCTACGACTGCTCGGGATTCACCCAGTTCTCGTTCGCCGGGGTTGGCGTGCTGATCCCGAAGTACTCCGGCGACCAGTACGACACCGGCCGCAAGGTGCCCGTCGCGCAGGCCAGACGTGGCGACCTGTTGTTCTGGGGGCCCGGCGGCACACAACACGTCGCGATATATCTCGGAAACGGCCAACTCCTGGAGGCGGCGAGCAGTAAGGGCAAGGTGAGTGTCAATCCCTTACGCACCGCTGGTCTGCAACCATATGCGACACGGATCATCGAGTACTGAGCGCAACCTGAGGGCAGCCTGAGGCATCGTGGGCGACGTCGACGGATTCCTGACTGCCTGGAATAGTTGACGGCGGGCACCTGACCGGCCCGGCAGAATGCGTGTTGACGCAGTGAGAACGGCGTCGTGACCAGAAAGCACATTGGGAGGATCTTGATGACGTCACCGAGTGGTCCGCCGCAGGGCGCCGGAGCGCACCCCGGCTCGGCCCCGGCCCAGGGTTACGCTCCCGCCCCGACCGGAACCCAGCCCCCCGCGCCGCCCGGACACAACGGCGGTCTCCAGGGCGAGGTGCACACGCTGGAACGGGCCATCTTCGAGGTCAAGCGGATCATCGTCGGTCAGGACCGGCTCGTCGAGCGGATGCTCGTCGGTCTGCTCGCCAAGGGTCACGTGCTGCTCGAGGGTGTTCCCGGCGTCGCCAAGACCCTCGCGGTGGAGACCTTCGCCAAGGTCGTCGGCGGCACCTTCGCGCGCATCCAGTTCACCCCCGACCTGGTGCCCACCGACATCGTCGGCACCCGGATCTACCGCGTCGGCAAAGAGGAGTTCGACATCGAACTCGGCCCCGTCGTGGTGAACTTCCTGCTGGCCGACGAGATCAACCGCGCACCCGCCAAGGTGCAGTCCGCCCTGCTCGAGGTGATGGCCGAGCGCAAGATCTCCATCGGCGGCAAGACGTTCCCGCTGCCCAACCCGTTCCTGGTGATGGCCACGCAGAACCCCATCGAGCAGGAGGGCGTCTACGCACTGCCCGAGGCGCAGCGCGACCGGTTCCTGTTCAAGCTGAACATCGACTACCCCACGCCCGAGGAAGAGCGCGAGATCATCTACCGGATGGGTGTGAAGCCCCCGGAGCCCAAGCAGATCCTCAACCCCGGTGACCTCATCCGGCTGCAGGACGTGGCCGCCAACACCTTCGTGCACCACGCGCTGGTCGACTACGTCGTGCGGATCGTCACGGCCACCCGTGAGCCGGATAAGTTCGGCATGCCCGACGCCAAGGCCTGGATCGCCTACGGCGCCTCGCCGCGCGCCTCGCTGGGCATCATCGCCGCATCCCGGGCGCTTGCGCTGATCCGGGGTCGCGACTACGTCGTCCCGCAGGACGTCGTCGAGGTCATCCCCGACGTGCTGCGGCACCGCCTCGTGCTGACCTACGACGCGCTCGCCGACGAGGTCTCTGCCGAGACGGTGATCAACCGCATCATGCAGACCGTGGCGCTGCCCCAGGTGAATGCCATTCCGCAGCAGGGCCATTCGGTGCCGACTGCCGTACCCGCCGCAGCGGCCAGCGGTCGGTGACCGGCGACGAAGGCCGTTCGGTCGACCCGCCGTCCCTGCAGCGGGGCCAGATCCGCGACCCCGCGCTGTCGGCGGCACTGCGCAAGCTCGAACTGACCGTCCGGCGCAAGCTCGACGGGGTGCTGCACGGCGACCACCTCGGGTTGATCCCCGGACCCGGCTCGGAGCCGGGCGAATCGCGGATCTACCAGCCCGGCGACGACGTGCGGCGGATGGACTGGTCGGTGACCGCCCGCACCAATGCCCCGCACGTCCGGCAGATGATCGCCGACCGTGAGCTGGAGACCTGGCTGGTGGTGGACATGTCCGCCAGCCTCGATTTCGGCACGGCCCGGTGCGAGAAGCGCGACCTCGCCGTCGCCGCCGCGGCCGCCATCTCGTTCCTCAACAGCGGCGGCGGCAATCGGCTCGGCGCCGTCATCTCCAACGGCGACACCGTGCGCCGGGTGCCCGCCCTCTCGGGCCGCATCCACGAGCAGGAACTGCTGCGAGCGATCGCGACCACGCCGCGGGCGCCGGTCGGTGTGCGCGGCGACCTGGCCGCCTCGATCGACGCGCTGCGCCGTCCGGAACGGCGGCGGGGGATGGCCGTGATCATCAGCGACTTCCTCGGCCCGATCGACTGGATGCGGCCGCTGCGGGCCATCGCGGGCCGTCACGAGGTGCTCGGCATCGAGGTGCTCGACCCGCGCGACGTCGAGCTGCCCGAGGTGGGCGACGTGATCCTGCAGGACACCGAGACCGGCGTCACCCGCGAATTCACCATCGACCACCAGCTGCGCGGTGACTTCGAGCAGGCCGCGGCGGCGCACCGCGCCGAGGTCGCCCGCACGCTGCGGCGCTGCAACGCACCGCTGCTCACCCTGCGCACCGACCGGGACTGGATCGCCGACGTGGTTCGCTTCGTCGCAAACCGGCGACGCGGCGCGTTGGCGGGCCGGTGATGACGACGAAATGACAAGCCGTACATGACTTTGCCGCTCCTGGGTCCGATGACGCTCTCGGACTTCAAACATCCGTGGTTCTTCGCGTTCCTGCTGGTGGTGCTCGGGCTCGTCGCGCTCTACATCATCGTGCAGGCGGCGCGGCAGAAGCGGATCCTGCGCTTCGCCAACATGGAGCTGCTGGAGAGCGTGGCGCCCACGCGACCCAGCCGGATGCGGCACCTGCCCGCGATCCTGCTGATCCTGTCGCTGACGCTGCTCACCGTCGCGATGGCCGGTCCCACCCAGGACGTCCGGATACCGCGCAACCGCGCGGTGGTGATGCTGGTGATCGACGTCTCGCAGTCGATGCGCGCCACCGACGTGGCGCCCAGCCGGCTCGCGGCCGCGCAGGAGGCGTCCAAGCAGTTCGCCGACGAGCTCACCCCCGGGATCAACCTCGGCCTCATCGCCTACGCCGGCACCGCGACGGTGCTGGTGTCGCCGACCACCAATCGCGACGCCACCAAGAACGCCATCGACAAGCTGCAGCTCGCCGACCGCACGGCGACCGGTGAGGGCATCTTCACCGCGCTGCAGGCGATCGCCACTGTCGGCGCGGTGATCGGCGGTGGTGACGAAGCGCCACCGGCCCGCATCGTGCTGTTCTCCGACGGCAAAGAGACCGTGCCGTCGAACCCGGACAACCCCAAGGGCGCCTTCACCGCGGCGCGCACCGCTAAGGACCAGGGCGTCCCGATCTCGACGATCTCCTTCGGCACCCCCTACGGCTACGTGGAGATCAACGAGCAGCGCCAGCCGGTCCCGGTCGACGACGAGATGCTCGAGCGGATCGCCGACCTGTCCGGCGGGGAGGCCTACACCGCCTCGACGCTCGAACAGCTGCGCGAGGTCTACACCAACCTGCAGCAGCAGATCGGCTACGAGACGATCAAGGGCGACGCCAGTGTCGGCTGGCTGCGTCTGGGCGCGCTGCTGCTGGCCGTGGCGGCACTGGCGGCGCTGCTGATCAACCGCCGACTGCCGAACTAGGCGCCGCGGTGCGTCCGTGTGACGCCTTCGGGCGATTTCTGGCTGGTGACGGCGAGGCGTTAAGTTGGCCGTCATGACTGTGACCGACAATTCCGCGCAGGCCGGCGCCGAGGCCGCCGTGGGCCGCCCCTCCTTCGTCTCGCGTTCGGTGCTGGTCACCGGCGGTAACCGCGGCATCGGACTGGCCATCGCGCAGCGGCTGGCCGCCGACGGCCACAAGGTGGCCGTGACCCACCGCGGCTCCGGCGCCCCCGAGGGCCTGTTCGGCGTCGTCTGTGATGTCACCGACAACGAGGCCGTCGACCGCGCGTTCAAAGAGGTCGAGGAGCACCAGGGCCCGGTCGAGGTGCTGGTCTCCAATGCCGGCATCTCCCAGGACGCGTTCCTGATGCGGATGACTGAGGAGCGCTTCGAGAACGTCATCAACGCGAACCTCACCGGGGCGTTTCGGGTGGCGCAGCGCGCCTCGCGCAGCATGCAGCGCAAACGCTTCGGCCGGATCATCTTCATCGGTTCGGTGTCGGGCATGTGGGGGATCGGCAACCAGGCCAACTACGCGGCGGCCAAGGCGGGCCTGATCGGGATGGCGCGCTCGATCTCCCGCGAACTGTCCAAGGCTGGCGTCACCGCGAACGTGGTCGCACCCGGCTACATCGACACCGAGATGACCCGCGCGCTGGACGAGCGGATCCAGGAGGGGGCGCTGCAGTTCATCCCGGCGAAGCGGGTCGGCACGGCCGAGGACGTCGCAGGCGCGGTCAGCTTCCTGGCGTCCGAGGACGCGGGCTACATCGCCGGTGCGGTGATCCCGGTCGACGGCGGAATGGGCATGGGCCACTGAGCCACCGGCCCCGCCCACCACGAACTTTGAAGAAGGAGTCAGCACAATGACAGGTCTGCTCGAAGGCAAGCGCATCCTCGTCACGGGGATCATCACCGACTCGTCCATCGCGTTCCACATCGCTAAGGTGGCGCAGGAGGCCGGCGCGGAGGTCGTCTGCACCGGCTTCAACCGCCTGCGGCTGATCGAGCGCATCCTCGACCGGCTGCCGGTCAAGCCGCCGCTGCTCGAACTCGACGTGCAGGACGAGAAGCACCTCGACACGCTCGCCGACCGGATCACCGAGGTCATCGGCGACGGCAACAAGCTCGACGGCGTGGTGCACTCGATCGGCTTCATGCCGCAGACCGGCATGGGCGTCAACCCGTTCTTCGACGCGCCCTACGAGGACGTCGCCAAGGGCATCCACATCTCGGCCTACTCCTACGCCTCGCTCGCCAAAGCGGTTCTGCCGGTGATGAATTCCGGCGGCGGGATCGTGGGCATGGACTTCGACCCGACCCGTGCGATGCCCGCCTACAACTGGATGACGGTCGCCAAGAGCGCACTGGAATCGGTGAACCGGTTCGTCGCGCGTGAGGCGGGCCCCTTCGGGGTTCGGTCGAATCTCGTTGCCGCCGGTCCGATCCGGACGCTGGCCATGAGTGCCATCGTCGGCGGCGCCCTCGGTGACGAAGCCGGCGCCCAGATGCAGCTGCTCGAGGAGGGCTGGGATCAGCGGGCGCCGCTGGGCTGGAACATGAAAGACCCGACGCCTGTGGCGAAGACGGTCTGCGCACTGCTGTCGGACTGGCTGCCCGCCACCACCGGCACCATCGTCTACGCCGACGGTGGCGCCAGCACCCAGCTGCTGTAGCCGGGGTGACACAGCTCGTGGATTTCGACGCCGTCCTGCTGCTGTCCTTCGGCGGACCGGAGGGTCCCGAGCAGGTCCGGCCCTTCCTGGAGAACGTCACCCGTGGCCGTGGCATCCCGCCCGAGCGCCTCGACGCCGTCGCCGAGCACTACCAGCACTTCGGCGGCGTGTCCCCGATCAACGGCATCAACCGCAGGCTGATCGAGGTGTTGCGCACCGAGCTGGCCGAGCGCGGCAACCCGCTGCCGGTCTACTTCGGTAACCGCAACTGGGAGCCCTACGTCGAGGACACCGTGACGGCCATGCGGGACAACGGAGTTCGCCGCGCCGCGGTGTTCACCACCTCTGCGTGGGGCGGGTACTCGAGCTGCACCCAGTACATCGAGGACGTCGCCCGCGGCCGCGCGGCCGCCGGTGAGCAGGCTCCCGAGCTGGTCAAGCTGCGCCACTACTTCGACCACCCGCTGTTCGTCGAGATGTTCGCCGACGCGATCGCGGCCGCGGCCGCCACGCTGGCACCCGAGCTGCGTGACGACGCCCGGCTGGTGTTCACCGCGCACTCCATCCCCGTCGCCGCCGATGACCGGCACGGCCCGAATCTGTACAGCAGGCAGGTCGCCTACGCGGCGCGGCTCGTGGCGGCCGCCGCGGGCTACGGTGACGGCGCCGGCTACGACCTGGTCTGGCAGTCGCGATCCGGCCCGCCGCAGATCCCTTGGCTGGAGCCCGATGTCGGCGACCACCTGGCGACGCTGGTCGAGGCGGGCACCAGGGCCGTGATCGTCTGCCCGATCGGCTTCGTCGCCGACCACATCGAGGTGGTGTGGGATCTCGACAACGAGCTGCGCGAACAGGCCGACGAGGCGGGCGTCGTGCTGGCGCGCACGACGACGCCCAACGCCGACCGCCGATTCGCCCGGCTGGCGGCCGATCTCATCGACGAACTGCGCACCGGCGCCGATCCCGTCCGGCAGTCGGGACCGGATCCCGCGCCGGGCTGTGGTCACAGCGTCAACGGTGAGGTCTGCCCGGTGTCGCCGCGGTGTCTGGCGACCATCGTCACCACGCCGAGTAGAGGATCGCGCTGAGCGCGGCGACGCGCGCCCGCCGGACCACCTGACCCAACGGCCGCAGCGCGTCGCTGGCGATCTGCACCTCCGACGACGTCTGCAGCCCGATCGGCATCAGGCCGGAGCTGACGGTGATGATCGCGTCGACGTGCGCGGCGTTCTCCAGCACCCGAAGTGCCCGCGGCGGTGCGTGGTCGGGCGCCCGGTGCACCCGCGAGGACTCCAGCACGTCCTCGACCAGTCCGCGGGGGTCGTCGACGTCGGCCCCCGCCGCGCCCGCGCGCAGCGCACCCAGGGCGTCGGCCGCCGAACGCACGGCCGAACGCAACGCGAACTCGGCCTCGCCGAGCTCGACGTACTCGGAGCCGGGCGCGCCGGGCACCGAGTACACCGTCCAGGCCAGCGCGGTCGGTTCGGGATCGAAGTCCGAATCGTCGAAGCCCTCGTCGTATTCGAATTCCGGCACCAGCCCCACCACCGCGGAGGGGTCCCGAGAATCGGTGACCAGCACCGCCTCGCCGGAGGTGACGGCGTCACGCTGGAACTGGGTGCCCGCGGGCAGCCCGCGCACGTCGCCGGGCACCGGCAGCGCGATTCCGAGCGCCGGGCCGGTGCGCGCCGGGCCCGCGGCGGTGCGCAGCGTCTGCAGCAGCGAGACCGCACCCGAATCGTTGAGGTCCGGCCACGGCAGGCCGGTGGCACCCGCCGCGACCGAATCGTAAGCGGTCACCGAATGCCTTGGCGCCCAAAGGGATAGCGAGTCGAGGACATCGTCGGGCGCGGCGGCACCTGAGAGCCAGGCGTTGGCCCACGCCGCGAGCGTTGCACTGGGACACCACATGATGCTCGCAGTGTAATTGTTCAGCGCTGTGCGGGTCGGTTACGCGATAGGGTGACCGCGTGCCCCTTCCGTTGATCTGGGTGATCCTGGCCCTGGTGCTGGCCGGGGCCGAGGCGCTGACCGGCGACCTGTTCCTGCTGATGCTCGCGGGCGGGGCGCTCGCCGCCGCCGGCTCGAGCTGGCTGCTGGACTGGCCGATCTGGGCCGACGGCGCGGTGTTCCTGGTGGTGTCGGTGCTGCTCCTGGCGTCGGTCCGGCCGGCGCTGCGCCGCCGCTTGTCCGCAGGCAAGGGGTTGCCCGAACCCGCGAAGGCGCTCGAGGGCAAGCAGGCGCTGGTGCTCGACCGGGTGGCACGCCACGAAGGTCAGGTGAAACTCGAGGGCGAGGTCTGGACGGCCCGCCCGCTGAACGACAACGATGT
Source organism: Mycolicibacterium arseniciresistens (assembly GCF_030519285.1). Classification (NCBI taxonomy): domain Bacteria; kingdom Bacillati; phylum Actinomycetota; class Actinomycetes; order Mycobacteriales; family Mycobacteriaceae; genus Mycobacterium; species Mycolicibacterium arseniciresistens. The sequence goes on along the minus strand of NZ_JAUMSQ010000132.1, from coordinate 6,079 downwards.
GTACGAGCCGGGCGACAACGTCACCGTCATGCACATCGACGGCGCCACCGCCGTCGTCTGGAAGAACCCCTAAGCAGGAGGGACTCGTCATGGATGGTGCCGTAGCCGGCCTCGTCTTTCTGATCGTGCTGGTCGTGTTCGCGGCGATCGTCGTCGCCAAGTCGGTGGCGCTGATCCCGCAGGCCGAGGCGGCGGTGATCGAACGCCTCGGTCGCTACAGCAAGACCGTCTCCGGCCAGCTCACGCTGCTCATCCCGTTCATCGACAAGATCCGCGCCCGGGTGGACCTGCGCGAGCGCGTGGTGTCCTTCCCGCCGCAGCCGGTGATCACCGAGGACAACCTGACGGTCAACATCGACACCGTCGTGTACTTCCAGGTGACCAATCCACAGGCCGCGGTCTACCAGATCAGCAACTACATCGTCGGCGTCGAGCAGCTGACCACCACGACGCTGCGCAACGTGGTCGGCGGAATGACGCTTGAGCAGACGCTCACCTCACGCGACAAGATCAACGGACAGCTGCGCGGAGTGCTGGACGAGGCGACCGGCCGCTGGGGCCTGCGCGTCGCCCGGGTCGAGCTGCGATCCATCGACCCGCCGCCGTCCATCCAGGACTCGATGGAGAAGCAGATGCGCGCCGACCGGGAGAAGCGCGCGATGATTCTGACCGCCGAGGGCAGCCGCGCGGCGGCGATCATGCAGGCCGAGGGCCAGAAGCAGGCGCAGATCCTCGCCGCCGAGGGAGCCAAGCAGGCCGCCGTGCTCGCGGCCGAGGCCGACCGGCAGTCGCGAATGCTGCGCGCCCAGGGCGAACGGGCGGCCCAGTACCTGGTCGCCCAGGGCCAGGCGAAGGCGATCGAGAAAACGTTCGCCGCCATCAAGGCCGGCAGGCCCACCCCCGAGATGCTGGCCTACCAGTACCTGCAGACGCTGCCGCAGATGGCCAAGGGCGAGGCGAACAAGGTGTGGCTGGTGCCCAGCGACTTCGGCGCGGCGCTGCAGGGCTTCACCAAGATGCTCGGCGCGCCGGGAGAGGACGGCGTCTTCCGCTATCAGCCGTCGCCGGTGGAGGAGAACCTGCCCAAACCCGAGGACGACACCGACGAGGTCGCGGAGTGGTTCACCACCCAGACCGACCCCGAGATCGTGCGGGCCGTGGCGAAGGCCGAGGCCGAGGCCCGCACGCCGGTGCAGTCCGCTATTCCGTCGGCGCCGCCGGAGCCCGAGCCGATGCAGTACCCGCCGCTGTCCCAGCAGCAGCAGGACTCGCTGCCGCCGACGTTCGGCCGGCACGCCGGTAGCCCGGAGTGATCGCCGACACGCTGACCGCGCCGCGTACCTACGTGGCCCTCGCTGCCTTCCAGGCCGGCGACGCAGTGGCGTGTGGCATCCCGTTGCCACCGATCGCGAAGGCGCTCGACAGCTACGGCGTGCCGGACTGGATCCGGTGGGTGTTGCCGACCGCCAAGGCGGCCTCGGTGGTGGGGCTGCTCTCGGCGCCCCGCTACCCCTGGCTGGCGCGGCTGACCAGCGCGATGCTGGCGGTCTACTTCGTCCTCGCGGTCGGGGCGCACCTGCGGATCCGGGACAAGGCGGTCAACACGCTGCCCGCGGCCACGTTCCTGCTGCTGCACACCGTGATGGCCGTCCGCGGTCCGCGACGGGTCGACGACCGCCGCTGAGCGTCAGCGCGCGGTGGGGGTCGCTTCGACGCTCGCCTCGTCCTCGGCCACGTCGTCGGGCAGGTCCTCGGCGGTGGGTGTGCGGTGCTGGCGCACCTCGTAGAGCAGCCCGACCATCCCGATGGCCGCCGTGACCACCGACACCGCCACCAGCAGGGGATCGACGCGCCCGGTGAGCGCGTCGCCGAGGATCACCACCGCGGCGGTGCCGGGCAGCAGCCCGGCCAGCGTCGCCCACGTGTAGGGCCACACCCGGACCGTCGATGCGCCCGCGGCGTAGTTGAGCACCGAGAACGGCACCGCCGGGATCATCCGCATCGACATCACCACCGGCCAGCCACGCAGCCGCAGCCTGGTGTCCAGGGCGTCCACCCGCGGATGCGGGAACAGCCGGTTGAGCTGCAGCCCCGCCGCGCGCACCAGCAGCAGCGCGATCACCGCGCTGACGGTGCTGGCCACCACGGCCAGCGTGACGCCGAGCGCCGGGCCGAAGAGCAGTCCCGCGGCGAGCGTGAATGCCGTGCGTGGGAACGGCAGGATCGTGAGCACGATGTGGGCGGTCAGGAACGCCAGCGGGAACCACGGCCCGACGGAGGTGGCCCAGTCCCGCAGTTGCACCGCGGTCGGCAGCGGGACGACGAGCGCGGCTGCGACGAGAATCACACTTCCCAGCACGACGGCCAGGAAGCGGCGCGGAGGCACCTGCGCGGCCGTCGCGATCAGCGCGGCGCGCAGTCGGCGCACGGTGCTGACGACGGGGTTCACGATTCTCCAGACTACGGGCCGGCACCGACGGCCGGCGCTCGGCGCGCCTGCCGAACCGGCCGACCGGGGCGCATCACCGTGACGGCGATCATTTAGCCTGATGGACGGGTGGAAGCTCACACGCTGCGACAACAGGAGATGCCGGTGTCCGTGCAGGGGTCGAGTGCGGTCGAAGCCGACCGCGAGCAGTGGCGCACCGCGGTCGCCGGGGTGCTTGCCAAGAGCACCCGGCGCGATCCCGCGGACCTGCCCGCCGAACCGGAACGGCTGCTCGATTCGCCCACCTACGAGGACTTCGTCATCCGCGCGCTCTACACCGGCGACGATGCACAGCCCGAGCATCCGCTTCCCGGCCGGTGGCCGTTCGTTCGTGGCGCCGACGCGCGGCGTGACGTCAAGGCGGGCTGGCGGGTCGCCGAGGCGTTCCCCGCCGCGCCCGCCGCGGTCGGCGAGGTGAACGGGTCGGTGCTGGTGGCCCTCACCGAAGGGGTCAGCGCGCTGGCGCTGCGGATCGGCGGCCCCGACGGGATCGCCGCCGCGGAACTGGACCGGCTGCTCGACGGCGTCTTCCTCGACCTGGTTCCGGTGATCCTCGACGCCGGCGCCGAGTTCACCGCTGCCGCCGCAGCCATCGTGCCGCTGCTCGGCGGCCTCGACGCCGACCAGCGGAGCCGGCTGTCGATCGATCTTGGCGCCGACCCGCTGACGGCGGCGCTGAGCGGGCGGCCCTCGCCCGAGGTGGCCGACGTGGTCACCACGGCGGCGGGCCTGACGGAGTTCGACGGCGGCGTTCGTGCGATCACCGTCGACGGTCCCGCCCTGCACAACCTCGGCGCCAACGTGTCGTGGGAGCTCGCAGGCGCGGTGGCCGCCGGCGTCGACTATCTGCGGCTCCTGGGCGATGCGGGTGCCGCTGTGCCGGACGCCGTGGCGCAGATCAGCTTCCGCTACGCCGCCGACGACGACCAGTTCATGACGATCGCCAAGTTGCGCGCCGCCCGCCGGCTGTGGGCCCGGGTCGCGGAGGTGGTGGGTGCGCCCGACGCCGGCGACGCGACCGTGCACGTGGTCACCTCGCTGCCGATGATGACCCGCCGCGACCCCTGGGTGAACATGTTGCGCACCACACTGGCGGCGTTCTCGGCCGGGGTGGGCGGCGCCGACACGGTGCTGGTGCAGCCCTTCGACGTCGCGATCCCCGAAGGCTTCCCCGGGACGTCGCGCAGCTTCGCCCGCCGGATCGCCCGCAACACCCAACTGCTGCTTCTCGAGGAGTCGCATCTGGGCCGCGTGCTCGACCCCGCAGGCGGATCGTGGTTCGTCGAAGACCTCACCGAGCAGCTGGCCGAACAGGCGTGGCGGCACTTCCAGGAGATCGAGGCGGGCGGCGGGTTCGCCGCCGCCCGCGGCGTCGTCACCGCAGGCATCGCTGAGGTGGCGGCCCGCCGCCAGGACGACATCGCGCACCGGCGCACCGCGGTCACCGGCGTCAACGAGTATCCGAACCTCGCCGAACCGCCGCTGCCACAAAGTGATTCGTTCGCCGCCGTGGCTCCCTACGCCGCCGGGTTCGAGAAGCTGCGCGACCGTTCCGACGCGTTCCTCGACCGCACCGGCGCGCGGCCGAAGGTGCTGCTGCTGCCGATCGGTCCGCTGGCCGAACACAACATCCGCGCGACGTTCGCGGTGAACCTGCTGGCCTCCGGCGGCATCGAGGCTGTCAATCCCGGTCCGCTGGACGCCGCCGGGGTGGCCCGCGCCGTCGCCGATGCGGGGACGCCGGACATCGCGGTGATCTGCGGCACCGACGGCCGCAACGCCGCGGAGGCGGCGGGTGTGGTGAGCGCTGCCCACGACGCCGGGATCTCACGGGTCTACCTGGCCGGGCCGGAGAAGGCCGTCGCGGAGGCGGACCCGAAACCCGACGACTTCCTCACCGCGAAAATCGATGCGGTCGGCGCATTGTCGGACCTGCTCGGCAGATTGGGGGCCTGAACATGACTGCGACCACGAACGTCGGCAGCTTCGCGGACCTGCCGTTGCGCGGTGAGCGCAGCGGCGAGGAGCCCACCGCCGCGGCAGTCGAGGAGCACGTCGGCGCGGCCGCCGCCGCGCACGGCTACGCCCCGGAGCAACTCGACTGGCTGACACCGGAGGGCATCGAGGTCAAGCCGGTCTACATCGCGGCCGACCGCGACGAGGCCGTCGCCGCGGGATATCCGCTCAACTCGTTCCCCGGCGCCGCCCCGTTCGTCCGCGGCCCGTATCCGACGATGTACGTCAACCAGCCGTGGACCATCCGTCAGTACGCCGGCTTCTCCACCGCCGCGGAATCCAACGCGTTCTACCGGCGCAACCTCGCCGCCGGCCAGAAGGGCCTGTCGGTGGCCTTCGACCTGGCCACCCACCGCGGGTACGACTCCGACCACCCGCGCGTGCAGGGCGACGTCGGAATGGCCGGTGTCGCCATCGATTCCATCCTCGACATGCGCCAGCTGTTCGACGGCATCGACCTGTCACAGGTCTCGGTGTCGATGACGATGAACGGCGCGGTGCTGCCGATCCTGGCGCTGTACGTCGCCGCCGCGGAGGAGCAGGGGGTGCCGCCGGAGAAGCTGGCGGGGACCATCCAGAACGACATCCTCAAAGAGTTCATGGTCCGCAACACCTACATCTATCCGCCCAAGGCGTCGATGCGGATCATCTCCGACATCTTCGGCTACACCAGCACCAGGATGCCGAAGTACAACTCGATCTCGATCTCCGGCTACCACATCCAGGAGGCCGGGGCCACAGCCGATCTCGAGCTCGCCTACACGCTCGCCGACGGGGTGGAATACATCAAGGCCGGACTCGACGCCGGGCTGTCGATCGACAAGTTCGCGCCCCGGCTGTCCTTCTTCTGGGGCATCGGCATGAACTTCTTCATGGAGGTCGCCAAGCTGCGGGCCGGCCGGCTGCTGTGGAGCGAGCTGGTCTCACAGTTCGAGCCGCGCAACGAGAAGTCGCTCTCGCTGCGCACGCATTCGCAGACCTCCGGCTGGTCGCTGACCGCGCAGGACGCGTTCAACAACGTTGCCCGCACGTGCATCGAGGCGATGGCCGCGACGCAGGGCCACACCCAGTCGCTGCACACCAACGCCCTCGACGAGGCGCTGGCGCTGCCCACCGACTTCTCCGCGCGCATCGCCCGCAACACCCAGCTGGTGCTGCAGCAGGAGTCCGGCACCACCCGCCCGATCGACCCGTGGGGCGGCTCGTACTACGTCGAGTGGCTGACCCATCAGCTCGCCGAGAAGGCCCGCGCCCACATCCGTGAGGTGGCCGAGCACGGCGGCATGGCTCAGGCCATCGACGACGGCATACCGAAGCTGCGCATCGAGGAGGCGGCCGCCCGCACGCAGGCCCGCATCGACTCCGGCGCGCAGCCGGTGATCGGGGTGAACAAGTACCAGGTCGAAGAGGACCACGAGATCGAGGTGCTCAAGGTCGAGAACAGCCGGGTGCGCGCCGAGCAGCTGGCCAAGCTCGAACAGCTGCGGGCCGACCGGGATCCGGCGGCGGTCGAGGCCGCACTTGCCGAGCTGACCCGCGCGGCCGGCGAACACGGGGCAGCCGGCGGGCAGGAGC
>NZ_JAUMSQ010000131.1:0-9026 GCF_030519285.1 Mycolicibacterium arseniciresistens | reverse complement strand
TGGCCAAGCTCGAACAGCTGCGGGCCGACCGGGATCCGGCGGCGGTCGAGGCCGCACTTGCCGAGCTGACCCGCGCGGCCGGCGAACACGGGGCAGCCGGCGGGCAGGAGCGTCGAGGGTACCTCCCGGCCGAAGGCCAGGGGGCCGACCCGGGGAACAACGCAGGGGAGGACGGCCTCGGCAACAACCTGCTGGCGCTGGCGATCAACGCCGCGCGCGCCAAGGCCACCGTCGGCGAGATCTCCGACGCACTGGAAAAGGTGTACGGCCGCCACCAGGCCGAGATCCGGACGATCTCCGGGGTCTACCGTGACGAGGTCTCGGGAGGAGGCGGAAACATCAGTCCATATTCGTCGGCCACCGAGTTGGTGGAGAAGTTCGCCGACGCCGACGGTCGCCGGCCGCGCATCCTGGTGGCCAAGATGGGCCAGGACGGCCACGACCGGGGCCAGAAGGTCATCGCCACGGCGTTCGCCGACATCGGTTTCGACGTCGACGTCGGCTCGCTGTTCTCCACACCGGACGAGGTGGCCCGCCAGGCCGCCGACAACGACGTGCACGTTGTCGGGGTGTCCTCGCTGGCCGCCGGGCACCTCACCCTGGTGCCCGCGCTGCGGGACGCGCTGGCCGAGGTCGGCCGTCCGGACATCATGGTCGTCGTGGGCGGCGTCATCCCACCCGGCGACTTCGACGAGCTCTACGCGGCGGGCGCGACCGCGATCTTCCCGCCCGGCACCGTCATCGCCGACGCGGCCATCGGCCTGCTGCAGAAGCTGGCCGAGCGGCTGGGCTACGAAATCGGCTAGGACCAGACCACCATCGGCTCGATGAGCACCAGCCCCGAGGACCTCGCCAACGCCGTCCGCAGCGGCGACCGGTCAGCGCTCGCGCGGGCCATCACACTCGTCGAGTCGACGCGCGCGGACCACCGCCAACGGGCGCAGGAACTGCTGCTGGAGCTGACGCCGGAGGCCGGCAGCGCCCTGCGCGTCGGGATCACCGGCGTGCCGGGGGTGGGGAAGTCGACCACCATCGAAGCGCTCGGCATGCACCTCATCGAGCATGGACACCGCGTCGCGGTGCTGGCCGTCGACCCGTCGTCCACCCGTACCGGCGGCTCGATCCTCGGCGACAAGACCCGGATGGCGAAGCTGGCCGTGCACCCCGAGGCATACATCAGGCCGTCGCCGACCTCGGGCACGCTCGGCGGGGTCGCGAAGGCGACGCGCGAGACGATCGTGCTGCTCGAGGCGGCCGGCTTCGACGTCATCCTGGTGGAGACCGTCGGGGTGGGCCAGTCGGAGGTGACGGTGGCCAACATGGTGGACACCTTCGTGTTCCTAACCCTGGCCCGCACCGGCGATCAGCTCCAGGGCATCAAGAAGGGCGTGCTCGAACTCGCCGACGTCGTGGTGGTCAACAAGGCCGACGGTGACCACGCCGTCGAGGCCAAGGCCGCCGCACGTGAGCTCGCCGGTGCGATCCGGCTGATCTATCCGCGCGAAACGCTATGGCGGCCACCGGTTCTCACGACGAGCGCCTTGACCGGTGCCGGGCTGACCGAGTTGTGGGACACCGTGCTCGAACACCGCCGGGTGCTCACCGAGGCCGGCGAGTTCGACGCGAAACGCCGCACCCAGCAGGTCGAGTGGACCTGGGCCATGGTGCGCGACACCGTGCTCGACCGCGTGCTGTCGCACCCGGACGTGAAGGCGGGCCGCAGGGAGATCGAGCGCCGGGTGCGCGACGGCGAGCTCACCCCCGCGCTGGCGGCACAGGAGATCCTCGACGCCGCCGGGTGGTGAGGCGCAAGAATTCGCTGGTTAACGACTCGGTAACGCCTGGTTTATTTGCCGGGGGTGCGAGTAAATTCGATTCTGTGACGGACGTACCCAAACGGGATCGCAACGCAGCGCTCCCGCACGGCGTTCAGGGCGCGGCAGACCGGAATTTCGCCTGCACCCTGCGCGGTTTCTCCCAGCTGTTCCCCGGCAGGCGGTTCGGCGGCGGGGCGCTGTCGATCTACCTGCACGGCGAGCCGGTGGTCGACGTGTGGACCGGGTACTCCGACCGCCGCGGCACCCAGTACTGGACGGCCGACACCGGCGCCATGGTGTTCTCCGCGACCAAGGGCATGGCCTCGACGGTGATCCACCGCCTCGTCGACCGCGGCCTGATCGACTACGACACGCCCGTCGCCGAGTACTGGCCCGATTTCGGCGCCAACGGCAAGTCGCACATCACCGTGCGGGACGTGATGCGCCACCGAGCCGGGCTGTCACAACTCAACGGCGTCGGCAGGGTCGACCTGCTCGACCATCTCGCAATGGAGCAACGGCTGGCCGACGCCCCGGTCAACCGGCTGCTCTACGGACACTCGGCCTACCACGCGCTCACCTACGGGTGGCTGATGTCGGGCCTGGCCCGCGCGGTCACCGGCCAGGGGATGGGCGATCTCATCCGCACGGAGCTGGCCGAGCCGCTCGGCACCGACGGCCTGCACCTGGGCCGCCCTCCCGCGGGCTCGGCCACCCGCGTCGCGCAGATCCTGGTGCCGCAGAACAGGATCGCCAACCCGGTGTTCAACTTCGTCGCTCCAAGGGTGGCCAGGCTGCAGTTCTCCGGCGGATTCGGGTCGCTGTACTTCCCTGGCATGAAGGCCGTCGTGCAGGGGGACATCCCGTTCCTCGACGCGGAGATCCCCGCCGCCAACGGCGTCGCCACCGCCCGCGGGCTGGCCAGGATGTACGGCGCCATCGCCAACGGCGGGTCGATCGACGGCACCCGCTTCCTGTCCACCGAGACCACGGCGGCCCTGACGGGCGAGCCGGATCTGCGTCCGGACCGCAACATCATGGTGCCGCTGGCGTTCCACCTGGGTTACCACTCGCTGCCGTTCGGGGTGATGCGCGGCTTCGGCCACGTCGGCCTCGGCGGATCACTGGGATGGGCGGACCCGGAGAGCGGTCTGGCTCTCGGCTTCGTGCACAACCGCCTGCTGACACCGATGCTGCTGGACATGGGGTCGTTCGCCGGCCTCAACGTGCTGATCCGGCGTGACGCGGCGCGCGCGGGCCGACGCGGCTACCAGCCGGTGCAGGACTTCGGTTCGTCGTTCGCCGTGGCCGAGACGGCCACCGGCTAGTACCGGGCGCCCGCCCTCAGCGGTCGGCGGGGGTGAACCACTTGGTTCTGATGCGCCAGGAGTGCGCCGAGGCCAACGCGAACCCGGCGCCGCATCCGCAGGCGAAGATCCACACCAGCGTGCCGCCCTCGATGGCCTGCAGGCTGGGCACGAAGGCGGTGGTGATGCGGACGATGCAGGCGAGGATCCCGCTGGCCGACGCCGCCAGGTAGACGTTGGCGATCCGGCGCGACCGCGGATCCTTGCGCAGGATCAGCAGCGCCCGCGACCCGTACGCCAGCAGGTAGATGAGGGTCCCGCAGAGCAGCAGCCAGTACAGGCTGAGCCAGAAGTCGGTCGGCACGTCGAAGAAGTCGGGCCGGTAGATGGCCGCGCCGTTGCCGATGGAGAACGTGGCCAGCAGCAGCGGGATGCACAGCGTCGCGGGCCGCTCCACGTACTGTTTGAACGACACCTGCATCGCGTGATCGTCGGCGAGGCGGCCGAGCGCGTTGTAGACGATCGCCGAGGCGGCCACGATGTAGCAGTCGTGGCCGATGTAGTCCTCGAGGTTCCACTTGCCGGTCAGCGCGTAGAGCCAGTGGCCGACGGTCTCGGACGCGAACGGCGACATGAGGAACACCGCCATGCCCTGCAAAGCGATGTTGAGGGTGGCCGCGACCTCCCACCGGCAGCCCCAGGTGACACGGCGGATCCACAGGCTCCACGCGATACACAGGAGTGTGATCGCGATCAGCGTTGCGAGGGCCATGGGACCGCTTTCCGGGCTGGGGATCGTCCAGCAAATTGTACGGCTTAGAGCGGCGGTGCGTCCGGGCGCGGCGCCATTTCCGACAATTTGATCGGCCGGGCCTCGGTCCTGGTCGCCTCGGTTACCGCCGTCGTCACCGAGAACGGGGCGGACTCGATGTAGCTCCACACCTCTTGGCGGCTCATCAGCCCGAACCGGATCTGCAGGTCCGGATAGCTCAGGGCGAACCGGTCGGAGACTCTGCGCAGCTCCTCGGCGTCGGGGTAGTCCTGCTCCTTGATGCGGCGGTAGTACGTGCTGCTCGAGATGCCGAGCGCGTCGTAGATGTCCTTGGCCTCGACATCGCCGTCCAGCAGGTAGTCGAGCAACGCCTTCAGCTGTCTGCCGTTCTCGTCAGTCCTGGGCACGTGTCCACCTTAGCGGCAGTTCCCGACATTGGGCAGTGGCAACCAGGAATAAGACGACAATGCCTTTATTGACAGTGCCGTCACAGTTTTGGCACGGGTCTCCCAAATTTGGGACACGCGGCGTAGCGTGGTCCGCATGGTCGCCCCATATCTCGCCCATTCGGCCCTCAACTCGACGGATTCGGTCGATCCCGCGAACATCCGCCTACGGATCGCGGACCGCGATGCGCCCGGCAGTCCGCAGGCCACCACCCGCCTGGCGATGCCGCTCACCGACATGCTGACGATGGAACTCGACGGCGCCGCCGGCAGCCTCGGCCTGGCGGCCGACGAACTGCTGCTCGCCGCGCTCGGCCGGACCATCGCCCGCACCATCGGCCACGGCGTGGTCGCCGTCGACGTCGCCCGCAACGGCAGGGCCGTGCTGCAACCGGTCGACCTGACGTGCGCCACCGAACGTCAGGTGAGCGCCGACGACGCGGTCGGCGCGGTGCACCGCGCACTCGCGGCGATGCCGCACCGCACCATCCGGCACGGCATCCTGCACTACTTCGGGTCCGCGCACCCCGCGTCGGAGCTGTTCTTCAACGATCTCGGTGAGCGCGCCGAGGCTCCCGCGGGGCAGCCCGTCGCCGGGCATGCCCTGGAACTGCGGCTGTACCGCACGGCCGCCGGCATCCAACTGGAGTGGTGGTACGACAGCAGCCGGTTCGACCGGGTGACGGTGCTCGAACTCACCGAGCAGTTCCCGTTCGCGCTCATCGAGCTGACCTCGGAAGCCACCGCCGCGGCCTGACGCTAGAATCGCCTCCATCGGCGCGGATCCGGACATCACCGGGGAGCCTCCGGAAGAACGGTCCCCGGCACGCGCCGGGTCCCAGTAGAACCGGACGGATGGGCCCGTCACAGCCCACAACGAGCGGCGCATCGCGAGGTGCGCAAGCGGGGTGGTACCGCGGCGTTCGCGCACCGGCGCGACGTCGTCCCCGTGCCTGAACGTGGCTTCCTCGACGGAGGCCACCACGTGGCACAGGAGACTACGCAGTGACCGCCTATCCCAAGCCGGCCGGTGGCGCGCCGAACTTCCCGGCGCTGGAAGCCGACGTCCTGGACTACTGGGACCGTGACGACACCTTCCGGGCGAGCCTCGCCCAGCGCGACGGCGCCCCGGAGTACGTCTTCTACGACGGCCCGCCGTTCGCCAACGGGCTCCCGCACTACGGCCACCTGCTGACCGGATACGTCAAGGACATCGTGCCGCGCTACCGGACGATGCAGGGCTACCAGGTCGAGCGCCGGTTCGGCTGGGACACCCACGGTCTGCCCGCCGAACTCGAGGTGCAGCGCCAACTCGGCATCACCGACAAGGCGCAGATCGAGGCGATGGGCATCGAGAAGTTCAACGACGCCTGCCGCGCGTCGGTGCTCAAGTACACCGACGAGTGGCGCGACTACGTCACCCGCCAGGCCCGCTGGGTGGACTTCGACAACGACTACAAGACCCTCGACATCGGCTTCATGGAGTCGGTCATCTGGGCGTTCAAGCAACTGTGGGACAAGGGCCTGGCCTACGAGGGCAACCGCGTCCTGCCGTACTGCTGGAACGACGAGACCCCGCTGTCCAGCCACGAACTGCGGATGGACGACGACGTCTACCAGAGCAGGCAGGACCCGGCGCTGACGGTCGGATTCCCGCTGACCGGAGGCGACTTCGCCGACGCCCACCTGCTCGTCTGGACGACGACCCCGTGGACGCTGCCGTCCAACCAGGCCGTCGCGGTGAACCCCGACGTCACCTACGCCCACATCCGGGCCGCGGACGGCCGGCGATACGTCCTCGCCGAGGCCCGGCTGGCCGCCTACGCCCGCGAGTTCGGTGACGAGCCGGAAGTCCTCGGCACCTGCGCCGGGCGGGAGCTCCTCGGCACCGGCTACCTGCCGCCGTTCCCGTACTTCCATGCGCCGGGTTCCTTCGTGGTGCTGCCGGGCGACTTCGTCAGCACCGACGACGGCACCGGCATCGTCCACCTGGCCCCGGCCTACGGTGAGGACGACATGGCGACCTGCCAGGCGGCGGGAATCGACGCCGTCACCCCGGTCGACGCGAAGGGCCGTTTCGACGCCACGGTGCCCGACTACGCCGGTCAGCACGTCTTCGACGCCAACCCGCAGATCATCCGTGACCTGAAGAACGGCAGCGGTTCGGCGGGCGTCAACGGCGCTGTGCTGCTGCGGCACGAGACCTACGACCACTCCTATCCGCACTGCTGGCGCTGCCGCAATCCGCTGATCTACCGCGCCGTGTCGTCCTGGTTCATCAGGGTCAGCGCGTTCCGGGACCGGATGGTCGAACTCAACCAGGAGATCACCTGGTACCCGGAGCACGTGCGCGACGGCCAGTTCGGCAAGTGGCTGCAGGGCGCGCGGGACTGGTCGATCTCGCGGAACCGCTACTGGGGCACGCCGATCCCGGTGTGGACCTCCGACGATCCGGCCTACCCGCGGGTCGACGTGTACGGCAGCCTCGACGAACTCGAACGCGACTTCGGGGTGCGGCCGGACAATCTGCACCGGCCCTACATCGACGAACTGACCCGGCCCAATCCCGACGACCCCACCGGGCGCTCGACGATGCGGCGCATCGAGGACGTGCTCGACGTGTGGTTCGACTCCGGGTCGATGCCGTACGCGCAGGTGCACTATCCGTTCGAGAACCAGAAGTGGTTCGACGGCGTCAGCGGAGCCGACGGACACGGCGGCGCCGACGCGCACTTCCCGGGTGACTTCATCGTCGAGTACATCGGCCAGACCCGCGGCTGGTTCTACACACTGCACGTGCTGGCCACCGCGCTGTTCGACCGGCCGGCGTTCAAGACCTGTGTGGCCCACGGCATCGTGCTCGGCAACGACGGGCAGAAGATGAGCAAGTCGCTGCGCAACTACCCCGACGTCACCGAGGTGTTCGACCGCGACGGCTCCGACGCGATGCGGTGGTTCCTGATGGCGTCGCCGATCCTGCGGGGCGGCAACCTGGTCGTCACCGAGCAGGGCATCCGCGAAGGGGTCCGGCAGGTGCTGCTGCCGCTGTGGAACGCCTACACGTTCCTGGCGCTCTACGCCCCGAAGCGGGGCAGCTGGCGCACCGACTCGCCGCACGTGCTGGACCGCTACATCCTTGCCAAGCTGGCGCAGTTGCGCGACGACCTCACCGATTCGCTCGACACCTGCGACATCTCGGGGGCCTGCGACCAGCTGCGGCAGTTCACCGAGGCGCTGACGAACTGGTACGTGCGACGGTCGCGGTCGCGGTTCTGGGAAGAGGACGCCGACGCGATCGACACGCTGCACACCGTGCTGGAGGTGACCGGCCGGCTGGCCGCGCCGCTGCTGCCGCTGATCACCGAGGTGATCTGGCGCGGAGTGACCGGTGAGCGGTCGGTGCACCTCACCGACTGGCCCGCGGCCGGTGACCTGCCGCGCGACCCCGACCTGGTGGCCGCGATGGACCAGGTCCGTGAGGTGTGCTCGGCCGCGTCGTCCCTGCGCAAGGCCAACAAGCTGCGGGTGAGGCTGCCGTTGCCGAATCTGACGGTCGCCGTTGACAATCCGGCGGCGCTGGCGCCGTTCACCGATCTGATCGCCGACGAACTGAACGTCAAGGCCGTGCAGTTGAGCGACGACATCGCCGCCTACGGCCGGTTCGAGTTGACCGTCAACGCGCGCGTCGCCGGGCCCCGGCTCGGCAAGGACGTCCAGGCCGCGATCAAAGCGGTGAAGGCCGGCGCCGGAGTGGTGAACCCGGACGGCACGCTGACCGCCGGACCCGCGGTGCTGCAGCCCGGTGAGTTCAGCTCCCGCCTGGTGGCCGCCGACCCGGACTGGACGGCCGCACTCGCCGACGGGGCCGGGCTGGTGGTGCTCGACGGCGACGTCACCCCGGAGCTGGAGGCCGAGGGGTGGGCCAAGGACCGCATCCGCGAGCTCCAGGAGCTGCGCAAGTCGACCGGGCTGGAGGTGTCCGACCGGATCTCGGTGGTGATGTCGGTGCCGGCCGGGCAGGCCGAGTGGGCGCAGGCGCACCGTGATCTGATCGCGCGGGAGATCCTGGCCACCCGGTTCGACTTCGGTGACGCCGCGGACGGCGCCGAGATCGGCGACGGGGTGCGGGTCGCGATCGCCAAGGCGTGACCGGCGGGATTGACCCGCTCGATTTTGCACGCAGGGTCGTGACTGGAGACCCAGCACGACCATGGGCGCAAAAACGGGCGTTCGATGCGATTCAACCGCGCACGACGCGGGCGGACTCCGTGCCGATCGACACGGTGTCGCCGGGGCGCAACTGGCGGCCGCGGCGCACCTCGACGTCGCCGTTGACGCTGACCAGACCGTCGGCGATCGCGGCCTTGGCATCGGACCCGGAGTCGAGCAGCGAGGCCAGCTTCAGGAACTGGCCGAGCCGGATCGACTCGTCGACGATCGGCACCTCGTGCATGGACGTCAGGCTAGCGCCCTAGCATCGGCGGGTGTGGGCGCGCGGTGGGTGCTGCACCTGGACATGGACGCGTTCTTCGCGTCTGTCGAGCAGCTGACCAGGCCGACGCTGAAGGGCAGGCCCGTGCTCGTCGGCGGGCTCGGCGGGCGCGGCGTGGTGGCCGGCGCCAGCTACGAGGCCCGGGTGCACGGCGCGCGTTCGGCGATGCCGATGCACCAGGCGCGCCGCCTC
>NZ_JAUMSQ010000130.1:0-19606 GCF_030519285.1 Mycolicibacterium arseniciresistens | reverse complement strand
GGGGCCGATCCGCGGGCGCGAGCCGGGGCCGCGGTGCGATCGACCGCGAGCAGAGCGCCGCCATCCGGGACTGGGCGCGCCGCAACGGCCACAACGTGTCGACGCGCGGCCGGATCCCGGCCGACGTCATCGACGCGTTCCATGCGGCAACCTGATTGGGTGTTGCCAGATCCGCACGTCGCGGGCTTTTCGCGGCGCGTCCGGGCCGGGTCGCTGACGTTTCGCTGACGGCGAAGCGCTCCGGCGGTGCCTGCGGAAACGATTGAGCCGACCGCTGCGTTGATGCAGGCAAGCACCGGGAACAGGGCAGACGCGGCGGGCGGCAACGACTCGTGACGGCTGCGGGCCGGATGGGGAAGGAACCGCCAACCACGGCACCCGGGGCGGCCGCCCGATACAGTGGACGGCAGGTGCAATGCGGCTCGAAGCACACTTTCGGGACGCGGGGCGCCACCTATGCGATGGAGAGCAGGTAACCACCGATGTTCGAGAGATTCACCGACCGTGCCCGCAGGGTCGTCGTCCTGGCTCAGGAAGAAGCCCGGATGCTCAACCACAACTACATCGGCACCGAGCACATCCTCCTTGGACTCATCCATGAAGGCGAAGGCGTAGCGGCCAAGTCGCTGGAGTCGCTGGGCATCTCGCTCGAAGGTGTCCGCAGCCAGGTCGAGGAGATCATCGGCCAGGGCCAGCAGGCGCCGTCGGGCCACATCCCCTTCACCCCGCGCGCCAAGAAGGTGCTCGAGCTGTCGCTGCGTGAGGCGCTGCAGCTCGGCCACAACTACATCGGCACCGAGCACATCCTGCTCGGCCTCATCCGCGAGGGCGAGGGTGTCGCCGCTCAGGTGCTGGTGAAGCTCGGCGCCGAACTGACGCGCGTCCGCCAGCAGGTCATCCAGCTGCTGTCCGGCTACCAGGGCAAGGAGGCCGCCGAGGCGGGCACCGGAGGCCGTGGTGGCGAGTCGGGCAATCCGTCCACTTCACTGGTCCTCGACCAGTTCGGCCGCAACCTGACCGCGGCCGCGATGGAGGGCAAGCTCGACCCGGTGATCGGCCGCGAGAAGGAAATCGAGCGGGTCATGCAGGTGCTGAGCCGCCGCACCAAGAACAACCCGGTGCTGATCGGCGAGCCCGGCGTCGGCAAGACCGCCGTGGTCGAGGGTCTCGCCCAGGCGATCGTGCACGGCGACGTGCCGGAGACGCTGAAGGACAAGCAGCTCTACACTCTCGACCTCGGGTCGCTGGTGGCGGGCAGCCGGTACCGCGGTGACTTCGAGGAGCGTCTGAAGAAGGTGCTCAAGGAGATCAACACCCGCGGCGACATCATCCTGTTCATCGACGAGCTGCACACGCTCGTGGGTGCAGGTGCCGCCGAGGGCGCCATCGACGCGGCGTCGATCCTCAAGCCGAAGCTGGCCCGTGGTGAGCTGCAGACCATCGGCGCCACCACGCTCGACGAGTACCGCAAGTACATCGAGAAGGACGCCGCTCTGGAGCGGCGCTTCCAGCCGGTGCAGGTCGGCGAGCCGACGGTCGAGCACACGGTGCTGATCCTCAAGGGGCTGCGCGACCGCTACGAGGCCCACCACCGGGTCTCCATCACCGACGGCGCGATCGTGGCCGCGGCGACGCTCGCCGACCGCTACATCAACGACCGCTTCCTGCCGGACAAGGCGATCGACCTGATCGACGAGGCCGGCGCCCGGATGCGCATCCGCCGGATGACCGCTCCGCCGGACCTGCGCGAGTTCGACGAGAAGATCGCCGACGCGCGCCGGGAGAAGGAGTCCGCGATCGACGCGCAGGACTTCGAGAAGGCGGCGAGCCTGCGTGACAGGGAGAAGACCCTGGTCGCCCAGCGTGCCGAGCGGGAGAAGCAGTGGCGCTCCGGCGACCTCGACGTGGTCGCCGAGGTCGACGACGAGCAGATCGCCGAGGTGCTCGGAAACTGGACCGGCATCCCGGTGTTCAAGCTCACCGAGGAGGAGACCACCCGTCTGCTCCGCATGGAGGACGAGTTGCACAAGCGGATCATCGGGCAAGAAGATGCCGTCCGTGCAGTTTCGAAGGCGATCCGCCGCACCCGTGCCGGGCTGAAGGATCCCAAGCGCCCGTCGGGCTCGTTCATCTTCGCCGGCCCGTCTGGTGTCGGTAAGACCGAGCTGTCCAAGGCGTTGGCGAACTTCTTGTTCGGCGACGACGACGCGCTCATCCAGATCGACATGGGCGAGTTCCACGACCGGTTCACCGCCTCGCGGCTGTTCGGCGCGCCTCCGGGCTACGTCGGTTACGAGGAGGGCGGCCAGCTCACCGAGAAGGTGCGTCGCAAGCCGTTCAGCGTGGTGTTGTTCGACGAGATCGAGAAGGCCCACCAGGAGATCTACAACAGCCTCCTGCAGGTCCTCGAGGACGGCCGTCTCACCGACGGTCAGGGCCGCACCGTGGACTTCAAGAACACCGTGCTGATCTTCACCTCGAACCTCGGCACGTCCGACATCAGCAAGGCGGTGGGCCTCGGCTTCACCCAGGGTGGCGGCGAGAACAACTACGAGCGGATGAAGCAGAAGGTCAACGACGAGCTGAAGAAGCACTTCCGCCCGGAGTTCCTCAACCGCATCGACGACATCATCGTCTTCCACCAGCTCACAACCGATCAGATCGTGATGATGGTCGACCTGATGATCGGCCGGGTCTCCAAGCAGTTGAAGGCCAAGGACATGACGATGGAGCTGACCGACAAGGCCAAGTCGCTGCTCGCCAAGCGTGGGTTCGACCCGGTGCTCGGGGCGCGGCCGCTGCGTCGGACCATCCAGCGTGAGATCGAGGACCAGCTCTCCGAGAAGATCCTGTTCGAGGAGATCGGCCCCGGTCAGCTCGTCACCGTCGACGTCGAGAACTGGGACGGCGAAGGTGCGGGCGAGGACGCGAAGTTCACCTTCAGCGGTGGGCCGAAGCGGCCGGAGGCCGTCGAGCCGGATCTGGCCAGCGCCGGCGCGGCAGGCGCTCCCAGCGCCGTCGTCGAATAGCAGCGCACGACCGCACGACGAGGCGGGCGGCTTTCCCTCACGGGAAAGCCGCCCGTTTTTCCTGGCGCGTCGCCAAGGAGTGCGCCCAATGCTTACGATGCTCAGGTAATCGGCGGGCGAAGGAATCTGGTGAGAGTCCAGAACGGTCGCGCCACTGTGACAGTCAGACCCGACGTCCGCCACCCTGCCAACGGGACGCGACATCCCGAAAGGACCGGCAATGACATCTCCCCAGGCTCGCGAGAGCGCAGCACCCGCACTCGACCTCTCCGCCACCCGCGCCGCGGTGTGGCTCTCGGCCACCGCCTTCCTCGCCCTCCTGGTGCTGTACTTCATCGGCCTGGACCAGGGTGCGACGTCGGTGTTCGGCAACAACACCGCCATCCACGAGTTCCTCCACGACGCACGCCATCTCCTCGGGTTCCCCTGCCACTGACCAGCCGTAGGGAGAACAAGCAATCATGGAGAAGCAGATCATCGGTCGCGGCCTGCTGGCCGGGGCCGCAGCTGGCGTGCTCGCGTTCGTCTTCGCCCGTATCTTCGTCGAACCCGTCATCGAACGGGCCATCGGCTATGAGGAGGGTGTCGGCGCCGCGCACGAGGCGCTGGAGGCCGCCGCAAACGCGGGCCACAGCCACGGCGAGGATGGCGGCGGGTTCAGCCGCGCCGTGCAGATGAACATCGGCATGGGATTGGGCGTACTGCTGTTCAGCCTGGCCATCGGCGCCATCTTCGCGGTGGTGTTCGCGGTGGCCTACGGCCGGGTCGGCAACATCTCGGCCCGCCGGCTGTCGGTGTATGTGGCCGGTGGAATGCTGCTGAGCCTCTACGTTGTTCCGTTCCTGAAGTACCCGGCGAACCCGCCCGCCCTCAGCCTGGACGGGACGCTCCGGCAACGCACGCTGCTGTACCTGCTGATGCTGGTTCTCTCGGCGGCGATCCTGGTCGGCGCGGTCTACCTCGGCAGGCGGCTCACCGACCGGCTGGACACCTGGAACGCCACCCTGGCGGCCGCGGGCGCCTATCTGGTGGCGGTCACGGTGCTGATGCTGGCGCTGCCCGCCATCCACGAGACGCCGGGTCCGCTGAGAGACGACGCGGGCGCCATCGTCTACGAGGGCTTCCCGGCAGACGACCTGTACGAGTTCCGATTGTTCTCCCTCGGCACGCAGGTGGTCATGTACGTGACGATCGCGCTGGTCTTCGCGGCACTGGTGTCGCGACTGCTGGACGGCAAGCGCCACGAGGCGCTGAGCCGACAGTGAGTGAGGTCGTCCGGCTGACCTTCGTCTCGCACGCGATGACCGATGCGATGGCAGCCGGACGATTCCCCACCGACGAACCCCTGAACTCGACGGGCCACCGGCAGGTCGACGCGTGTGTCGAGCTCGGCCGCACCGACTCTGCCTACTGCGGGCCGGAGAAGCGTGCCCGGCAGACCGCCGAACTGCTGGGACTGCCTGCTCGCATCGAACCTCAGCTGGCCGACCTGGACTGCGGCCGGTGGCGCGGTGACGTGCTGGGCGGGGTGCGGCCGGCCGAGCTCGCGATCTGGCTGACCGATCCGGCGCGCGCGCCGCACGGCGGCGAGTCGGTGGTGGACCTGATCGGCCGGGTGGGCACCTGGATGGAGTCACTGACCAGCCGGCGTGGCCGGCTGGTCGCCGTGACCCACCCGTCGGTGATCCGCGCCGCGATCCTGATCGCCCTCGACGCGCCGCCGAAGTCCTTCTGGCGCATCGACATCGCGCCGGTGAGCCGCACGGTGATGCACTTCCGGGGTCACGCCTGGACGCTGCGGTCCGCCGTCTAACGCCCGACCGGCACCAGCGCGAAGGTCTGGTGCACGATCGACAGCAGCCACGCCGCGGCGGTGGTGCTGCGGTACCTGGGCCAGTTGAGCTGGAAGCTCACCACCCACGGCTGGCCGGTGTTGTCGACGGCGTACCAGGAGAACGTCAGGTCGCCGGGCAGGTTGCCGCCCTTGGCGCCGATGTAGGTCCACTTCTTGCGGTCGAGGTCGACGCCGGGGATGGCCGACAGGATGTCGCGCACGGGAGCGGCGGGGCCGACCGCGGCCGCCTGCAGCGCCAGGTGCACGCGGCAGATGTCGGCGGCGCTGCCGTACCACTCGGCGCCGTAGGTCGACGCCGGGGTGTGGGTACGGGCGGGGTCCGGCTCGTAGGGCCGGTTCTTGGTCTGCTGAAGCAGCTGTGCGCGACGCGGGGGGTCGGCCTGCTTCCATTCCTCGCGCAGGTCCGGCTCGCCCCAGCCGACCGAGAACAGCTCGTGCATCGTCGGGAACGGCGTCATGCTGGCCGGATCGTGGTGCCCGGCCGTCTTGAGCGCGCGCTCGACGGCGCCCGGCCCCAGCCGGTCGATCAGCAGGTCGGTGGCCATGTTGTCGCTGGCCGAGATCATCTGCTGTGCGGCGTCGCGCACCGACACCTGTGCGCCGGGCGGTAACTCGTCGAGCCCCGCCGAGCCGACCGCCTTGGCCTGCTCGGTGATGGTCAGCCGGTCGTCCCAGGAGACCCGGCCCGCGGTGACGGCCTCGGCGACCGCGAGCAGAACGTAGAGCTTGAAGATCGACGCCAGCGGCAGCGACAGGTCGAGATTGGTGCCCGCGACGGTGTCACACCTGGCGCCGGTCCCGGGGGCGCCGGGCACCACCCGGGACACCTGGTAGGAGTACCGGGCGCCCGACGCGGTCAGCTCCCGGTCGATGTCTGCCCAGTTGCGGATGACCGTGGGTTGCAGTGAGACGTCGAACTGGTCGACCAGGCCGTCGTCGTCGGTGCGCAGCACGATGTCCTGGGCGACCCCGTATGACGTCTTGACGTGCAGGGTCGCGGTGCCCGCGCCGATGTCGACGCCGGTGACGGTGATCGGCCGGTCCCACCACAGATTGCCCATGGCGTCGATGATGTGGTCTACCTGATCGGGTGCGGCCATCGTGCGCACGTTGACGTCGCCGATGGGCCAGTCGGAGTTGACCATGTCCATGGTCTGCCGCGCGCGCAGGCCCTGCGGCGTGGTGGTCCCGATGTGAGCGCCGTAGGCGGCGTCCGCGGGTGCGGTGCCCGCATTGCCGCACCCGGAGGCGATGGTGACGACGAGGGCGGCAGCGGTGAGCAGGCCGGTGGCCCGGCGTCCCGCCCGCCTCGCGTCAGCTCTTGTCGTTGCTGCCGGCAACGTCCAACACGACCTCGAACTCCAGCAACGATGCCCCGGTCGCGACGGGGTTGTTCTGCTGGCCCTTGTGCGCCTCGATCGCCGGGCCGGTGGCCCAGGCCTGGAACGCCTCTTCGGTCTCCCACTGCGTCACCACGAAGTAGCGGTCCTCGCCCTTGACCGGCCGCAGCAACTGGAAGCCGAGGAAGCCGGGCTGGTTGTCCACCGCGTGCGCGCGGTGGGCGAACCGCTTCTCCAACTCGGGGCCGGCGTTCGGCGGCACCTCGATTGCGTTGATCTTCACCACGGACATGCGGTCAGGTTACCGCTTCGCCCACTGGGCAAGATGGCGGCATGCGCTCCGAACTGCTCACCCCGCGCGGCGGCCCGCCCGATGGCCGGGGCACTCCGCTCGTGCTGGTCCATGGTCTGATGGGTCGCGGCAGCACGTGGTCGCGGCAATCGCCGTGGCTGGCGCGCTTCGGCGCGGTGTACAGCTACGACGCGCCGTGGCACCGGGGCCGCGATGTCGTCGACCCCCACCCGATCGGCACCGAGCGGTTCGTCGCCGACCTCGGCGACGCCGTCGAGGAACTCGGCCGGCCGGTGGTGCTGGTGGGCCACTCCATGGGTGCGCTGCACTCCTGGTGTCTTGCGGCGGCGCGACCCGATCTGGTGAGTGCGCTCGTGGTCGAGGACATGGCGCCGGACTTCCGCGGCCGCACCACCGGCCCGTGGGAGCCCTGGGTGCACGCGCTGCCCGTCGAGTTCGGCACCGCGCAGCAGGTCTACGACCAGTTCGGACCCGTTGCCGGCCAGTACTTCCTCGAGGCGTTCGACCGGGTGGCCACCGGCTGGCGGCTGCACG
The DNA here is from genome assembly GCF_030519285.1 of Mycolicibacterium arseniciresistens. Classification (NCBI taxonomy): domain Bacteria; kingdom Bacillati; phylum Actinomycetota; class Actinomycetes; order Mycobacteriales; family Mycobacteriaceae; genus Mycobacterium; species Mycolicibacterium arseniciresistens. The sequence goes on along the minus strand of NZ_JAUMSQ010000130.1, from coordinate 12,535 downwards.
GGTATCCGCGGCACTGGATCGAGATCGCCGCCGAGTGGGGTGTGCGCGACTACTGGGAGCAGTGGTCGGCGGTGCGGGCGCCGGCGTTGCTGATCGAGGCGGGCAACGGTGTCACGCCCACCGGGCAGATGCGCCGGATGGCCGAGACCGGCCATCGGACGACGTATCTGCTCGCGCCCGAGGCCGGTCATCTGGTGCACGACGACGCGCCGCGGCTCTACCGGAAGTCGGTCGAGACGTTCCTAGCGACGCTCGCCGACAGCGCCTGAGGCCGGCCATACGGGGTGCTGCTCGAAGCGGGTCCGGATGGCGTCGACGTCGTGGCTGACGCGGTGGAAGTCGCGGTCGTCCTCGAAGAGCCGGCCCATCATCGGGGCCGACACCCGGAACTGGTCGAGGTGCAGTCGCAGCACGCCGGACCGGTGTGCCGCCCAGCCGAGCGTCGCGGCCAGTGCGAACGGTGCTGACATGATGAGGATGGCGAGTGCGATGTTCATGGCAGTAATTCTTCGCAACGCCACATACCGCCAACAGTGGCGGAACTGACACGGTGCGATAAGATGCTGCCATGGCGATCAAGAGCGTGTCGGCGATGGTGCTGGATGGTCTGGCGGTCTTCGAATTCGGTGTCATCTGCGAGGTGTTCGGCATCGACCGGTCCGCTGACGGCGTTCCCAACTTCGATTTCAAGGTGTGCGGCCAGGTCGCGGGTGTGCCCGTTCGGACGTCGGTCGGCGCGTCGGTCACCCCCGACCACGACTTCAGTCATCTCATCGGCGCCGACCTGGTGGCGGTGCCTGCCATCTCGGCCGGTCCGAACGGCTACCCGCCGGACGCCCTCGAGGCGCTGCGGACGGCCAGTGCGGCCGGCTCGATCATCCTCACCGTGTGCTCCGGCGCGTTCGTCGTGGGCGCCGCGGGTCTGCTCGACGGCCGCCCTTGCACCACGCACTGGATGCACGCCGACGAACTGGCCCGGATGTACCCGACCGCGCTGGTCGACCGCAACGTGCTGTACGTCGACGATGGTGACCTGATCACCAGCGCGGGCACCGCGGCGGGCATCGACGCCTGCCTGCACCTGGTGCGGCGGGAACTGGGCAGCGAGGTCACCAACAAGATCGCCCGGCGGATGGTGGTGCCGCCGCAGCGCGACGGCGGCCAGCGCCAGTACATCGACCAGCCGATCCCGGTGCGCTGCTCGGAGAGGTTCGCCCCGCACCTGGACTGGATCCTGGCGCACCTCGAGAAGCCGCACACCGTGGCCACGCTGGCCCGGCGCGCCAACATGTCGGCGCGAACCTTCGCCCGCCGGTTCGTCGAGGAGACCGGCACCACCCCGATGCAGTGGGTCACCGACCAGCGCGTGCTCTACGCCCGCCGGATGCTCGAGGAGAGCGACCTCGACATCGACCACATCGCCGAGCGGTCGGGCTTCGGCACCGCGACCCTGCTGCGGCACCACTTCCGCCGGTTGATCGGGGTGACGCCGTCGGATTACCGCCGTCGCTTCTGCTGCACCGGCAACGACAACGGCAGCGTCAGCACACTGGACGACGAATTCGCCGCGGTGATAGCCGAATCCGAGCAGACGGCGTAGAGCTCAGCCGCCCTCGCCGGCCAGTGCGAACCGGCCGTCGGCGGTCTGCTCCACCAGCCCGTCGACCAGAAGCGAGTCCAGTGCCCGGTCGCGCTGGGCGGTGTCGGTCAGCCAGGCCAGGTCCAGCTGCGCACGGCTCACCGGAGAGTCGTTGCCGCGCAACACGTCCAGCAGCCTGCCGCGGCACTGGCGGTCGGTGCCCGCGTATTTCTGCGGCCGCCGCGCCGGCGCGACGGCAGCGGGATAGCCCAGTGACTTCCACGCGCACGCACTGAGCGGGCACAGCCCGCAGCGCGGGCCGCGGGCCGTGCACACCGTGGCGCCGAGTTCCATCAGCGCCACCGAGAACACCGGCGCCCGTGCGCCGTCGGGCAGCAGCGCCTCGACGTCGGCGAGGTCACGGGTACTGGCCGGGGCGTCGGCCCGGCCGTGCACCGCCCTGGCCACCACCCGCCGGACGTTGGTGTCCACCACCGGAACACGCTGCCGGTAGGCGAAGCAGGCGACGGCGCGGGCGGTGTAGGCGCCGATGCCCGGCAGCGTCAAGAGCGTCTCGACGTCGGCGGGCACCTCGTCGCCGTGGTCGGCGGCGATCACCGTCGCGCACTCGTGCAACCGCTTGGCCCGCCGCGGGTAACCCAGCTTCCCCCACGCCCGCAGCACCTCGCCGGCGCCCGCCGCGGCGGTGGCCGACGGGGTGGGCCAGCGCGCGATCCAGTCGAGCCAGATCGGTTCCACCCGTGCCACCGGTGTCTGCTGCAACATGAATTCGCTGACCAGGATCTGCCATGCGCTCACGCCGGGTCTGCGCCACGGCAGGTCGCGCTGCGCGTGGGCGTACCACGTCAACAGCTCGGCCGGTGCGATCACCGGGAACCGCTCGGGCAGAATGTCGGCCATGCCCAATTCGAGTCCGAAGTCGGCGTGGAAGGCACTCTCCGAGGGTAACGAGCGCTTCGTTGCCGGCCGTCCACAACACCCCAGCCAGAGCATCGAGCACCGGGCCAGCCTGGCCGCGGGTCAGAAGCCCACCGCCGTGGTGTTCGGCTGCGCCGACAGCAGGGTGGCCGCGGAGATCATCTTCGACCAGGGGCTCGGCGACATGTTCGTGGTGCGCACCGCGGGCCACGTCGCCGACTCGGCGGTGCTGGGCTCCATCGAGTACGCGGTGACCGTCCTCGACGTGCCGCTGGTGGTCGTCCTCGGCCACGACAGCTGCGGCGCGGTGAAGGCCACCCTGTCCGCGCTCGAGGATGGCGAGGTGCCCGGCGGCTACGTCCGCGACATCGTCGAGCGGGTGACGCCGTCGATCCTGCTGGGCCGCAACCAGGGTCTGACCCGCGTCGACGAGTTCGAGGCCAAGCACGTCATCGAGACGGTGCAGCAGCTGCGGGTGCGGTCGGCGCCGATCGCCCAGCGCATCCTCGACGGCACGCTCGCGATCGCCGGGGTGACCTACCACCTGGCCGACGGGCGGGTGGTGCTGCGCGACCACGTGGGCGACATCGGCGAAGGCTGAGCGCGACACGCCGAGTCACCTCGGACGACTATGCGTGACCTGGCCTTACCGTGAACTTGTGCTGGATGTGGAACCGCAGGGCCCGCTGCCCCCTGAGATCTACCGGCGGCGTAGGGCGCTCGCGCTCGGTGTCGGCGTACTCGTCATCGGCATCATCGCCGCCCTCGTCATCATCATCGTGACCAGCGGTTCCGGTGGCGAGACCGCAGATCAGCAGACGCCGACCACCGCCGCCGCGCCCACCCCGCTGCCGGGGGAGAACCCCGAGATCAAGACGCCCGTCGTGCCTCCTGCGCAGGCCGCCCCGCCCCCGACGCCGACACCGACCGCCGCGGTGACGCCGCCGCCGGTGCTCAAGGAGGGCGACGACTGCCCCGACTCCACGCTCGCGGTCAAGGGCATCACCAGCCAGCCCGAGTACGTCGTCGGCGACCAGCCGAAGTTCACGATGGTCGTCACCAACATCGGCCTGGTCGCCTGTCAGCGCGACGTCGGCGCCGCGGTGCTGGCCGCCTACGTGTACGCACTGGACAACACCCGGCTGTGGTCGAACCTCGACTGCGCGCCGTCCAACGAGACACTGGTCAAGACGTTCGCCCCGGGTGAACAGGTGACCACCGAGGTCACCTGGACCGGAATGGGATCCGCGCCGGACTGCCCGCTGCCCCGTCAGCCGATCGGCCCCGGCACCTACAACCTGATCGTCCAGTTGGGCAATCTGCGGTCCGCCACGGTGCCGTTCATCCTGGCCGCTCAGCCGGGCGCCCCTGCGCCCGTGGGTGCGCCGCCGGGGCCGGTGCCGCCCGTCGGCTGACGCCGGGTCAGGCCAGCCGGTCGGCGATCGTCGACTCGGCCAGCAGCGACAGACCCTCCCGGATGTGGCGCGCCCACATCGAGCCGATGCCCTCCACCGACTGCAGGTCGTCGGCGCTGGCGGCGAGCAGGCCCTGCAGCGACCCGAACGACCGGACCAGCAGGTCGACGTGGGCGAACTGCAGCCGCGGGATGCCCGCCATCGCCCGGTAGCCGCGCGAGCTCATCGCCGAGTCCTGCGCCTCCGGGGTGGACGGGTAGCCGAAAACCCTTGCCAGCGTGGTGAAGTCGAGCAGCTCCGCGTCGGACAGCCCGTCCAGCTCCTCCAGCGTGGCGCCGACCTGCGCCGGGGACGGCGGATCGGGGTTGGCGTGATAGTCGCGCACGATCAGCTCGCGCGCGGTGTCGTTGTCGCCGACCAGTTCCTCGAGCTGGAGCTTGAGCTGACGGCCGTCGGTGCCCAGTTCCACCACGTCGGCGTCGATCTCGAGGCTGATCCGGCGCACCATCTCCAGCCGCTGCACCACGGTCATCACGTCGCGCAGCGTCACGAAGTCCTCGATCTCGGCGGTGGACAGCTGCCTGCTCACCTCGTCGAGCCGGGTCTTGTAGCGCTCCAGGGTGTCGATCGTCTGATTGGCCCGCGACAGGATGGTCGGGGTGTCGGGGACCACGTGCCGCTCGCCGGCGACGTAGACGGTGACGATGCTCATCGAGTGGCTCACCGAGATCACCGGATACCCGGTCTGGATCGCGGTGCGCTCGGCCGAGCGGTGCCGGGTGCCGGACTCGTCGGTGGGGATCGACGGATCGGGCACAAGCTGCACATTCGCGCGCAGGATGCGGCTGCCGTCGGTGGACAGCACCACCGCGCCGTCCATCTTGGACAGCTCACGCAGCCGGGTGGGCGCGTAGCGGATGTCGAGTTCGAACCCGCCGTCGCAGATGACCTCGACGCTGTCGTCGTAGCCGAGGACGATCAACGCGCCGGTGCGGCCGCGCAGGATGCGCTCCAGGCCGTCGCGCAGCGGGGTCCCGGGTGCGAGCCTGCCCAGCGTCTCCCGCAGCGTCGGACGCGTCAGTGGCACCACGTTGCGCCCGGTGCGGCCGGTCCGGCCGGTCGACTTCACTGCCATGGCTACTCCTCGGATCGGGCGCTATTGTCCGCGATCCGGCGCAGCACCCGCAATGCCGCGCCGATGTTGTCGGCGTGCAGCACGCGCATCCCCTTCGGGACGGACTTCAATCCGGCGGGCACCACGGCCGAGGTGAAGCCCAGCCGGGCCGCCTCGGCGAGCCGGCGATCCATCCCGGTGACCCGGCGCAGATCACCGGCCAGCCCCACCTCGCCGATCACCACCGAGTCGGCGGGCATGGCCAGGTCCTTGCGCGCCGAGGCCATCGCGAGCGCGATGGCGAGGTCCGCCGACGGGTCGGTGAGCCGCATGCCGCCGACGGTGGACAGGTAGATGTCCTGGCTACCGATGCCGAGGCGGAGGTGTTTGTCGAGTACGGCGGCGATCATCGCGGCGCGGGCCGAGTCGATGCCGCTGACCGCGCGCCGCGGCATCGCCGCGGTGGGCGCACCGACCAGCGCCTGCACCTCACCGATCAGCGGCCGTTTGCCGTCGAGGGTGACGGTGACGGCGGTGCCGGGCACCGGCGTGGTGCGCTGGTCGCGGAAGAGTCCGGACGGGTCGGCGACCCCCTCGATCCCGGTGTCGTGCAACTGAAAACAGCCCACCTCGTCGGCGGCGCCGAACCGGTTCTTGACGCCGCGCACCATCCGCAGCGTCGACGCCCGGTCCCCTTCGAAGTGCAGCACCACGTCGACCAGGTGCTCCAGCGACCGCGGCCCCGCGATGGCGCCGTCCTTGGTCACATGCCCGACCAGCAGCACCCCGACGCCGCTGGTCTTGGCGTAGGAGGTGAGTGCGGTGGTGACCGCCCGCACCTGCGTCACCCCGCCGGGTACGCCGTCGGTCTCGGCGCTGGTCATGGTCTGCACCGAGTCGACGATGACCAGCGTGGGCTGCACCGCGTCGATGTGGCCGAGCGCGGTCGACAGGTCGGATTCGGCGGCCAGGTACAGCTCGTCGTGGGTGCAGCCGGTGCGTTCGGCGCGCAGCCGGACCTGGCCGGCCGACTCCTCACCGGACAGGTACAGCGCGCGCCGGCCCGCCGCGGCCCACCGGTGGGCGACCTCGAGCAACAGCGTCGACTTGCCGACGCCCGGCTCGCCGGCCAGCAGTGTCACCGAGCCGGGGACCAGCCCACCGCCCAGCACCCGGTCGAGCTCGGCGACGCCGGTGTCGACATGGCGCGTGGTGCCCGCGGAGATGGTGCTGATGGGCACCGCAGGGGAGCCGGGCATGCGCAGCGCCGTGCCTGCCCCGCCGAGCTGTCCGGTCCGGACGGGCGCGAGGAGCGCTACCTCTTCGACGGTGCCCCAGGTGCCGCACTCAGCGCAGCGGCCGACCCACTTGGCGGTGATGTGCCGGCACTCCGAGCAGCGGTACTGCGCGCGCGCTCTTGCCACAGGTCGACGGTATCCCGCGCGACCGACAGAACGTCAGTGTCCGGCGCCGTGTCCCTCGTCGCCTTCGTTGTCGAGCTGGCCGGGATCGTCGCGGCGCTGTTGTTCGCCGGCGGAGATCGGCACCGCGACGGTGGTCTTGCCGCCGCGCTCGAAGGTGAATTCGAAGTCGTAGGTCAGGCCGTTGGAGATCGGCTTGGTCAGCGTCACCTCGGCGGTGACGGTGTCGGCGGCCTCGACGGCCTCCAGCGGCGCGATCTGCCCGTCGGGCTCGCCGACGATCAGGGCGCCACCCGCGGGCACCTGGGCGTCCCCGGCCAGGGTGACGGTCGCGACGTCGGACCGGATGGACACCAGCTTGTCGTTGACGTCGGGGGAGTTGTTGGCGGCCACGAAGAGCAGTTCGGCGTCGCTGCCCGGGCGCACGTAGTCGGATTTCTGCGGGGCCCGCAGGTGCACGTTGCGCAGTGAGATCTCACCGGCGTTGGCGCTGACGCCGTTGATCGCGGGTTCCTGGGTGGCCGTCTGGGCGATCTGCCCGGCGCTGCATCCGCTGAGTGTCATGGTCGCGGCCAGCCCGGCGACGGCAAGGCCGGTGGTGACCGCCGAAGCGCGCAGTCCGAAGCGGTTCACTCGAGCCTCCTGGGTGCGGGTCCGACGACGACGGACCGACGACAAGTCGTTCGACTATGCAGAGTAGTAGGTGCGGTGAGCGGGCGGTACCGCAGGGCGCAGGGTGTTTGCGCGCAAGGCCGGCGCGGGTCATCCAGGCAAGGGTTGCCTTGCACGGATTCCTGGCTCTGTCAACCCCTGGTCTTCCCGGTCAACGCCCCTGACCTGCATCGTTGATCCCCGCCTGTCCGGGCGTCGTGTTAACATGGACACGTGAAAGGGGCTCGAAACTGATGATTTTCAAGGTCGGAGACACCGTTGTTTACCCACATCACGGTGCTGCGTTGATCGATGCGATCGAAACCCGGACGATCAAGGGCGAGCAGAAGGAGTACCTCGTCCTGAAGGTCGCCCAGGGTGATCTGACCGTTAGAGTGCCCGCTGACAACGCCGAATATGTCGGCGTTCGCGATGTGGTCGGACAGGAGGGCCTGGACAAGGTCTTCCAGGTGCTGCGCGCCCCGCACACCGAGGAGCCGACCAACTGGTCGCGCCGCTACAAGGCCAACCTCGAGAAGCTGGCGTCGGGCGACGTCAACAAGGTCGCCGAGGTGGTTCGCGACCTGTGGCGCCGGGATCAGGAGCGCGGCCTGTCGGCCGGCGAGAAGCGGATGCTGGCCAAGGCACGGCAGATCCTCGTCGGCGAACTCGCACTGGCCGAGAACACCGATGACGAGAAGGCCATGAACATCCTCGACGAGGCGCTTGCTGCCGCGTCCTGACGCGCAATGACCACGGTGGCCGTCGTGCCGGCCGCGGGATCCGGTCAACGGCTCGCGGCTGGTGCGCCCAAGGCGTTCGTCACTCTTTCCGGTCGGCCGATGCTCGAACATGCGCTGGTCGGTCTCCGGGAGTCCGGAGTGGTCGACAGTGTGGTGGTGGCGGTGCCGCCGAACCGCACCGACGAGGCCAAGCTGGTCTTCGGCGCCCATGCCGTGATCGTCGCCGGCGGGGCCGACCGCACCGAATCCGTGCGCTTGGCTCTCGACGTGGTGGGCGACGCGGAATTCGTGCTGGTGCATGACGCTGCCCGCGCGCTGACCCCGCCATCGCTGATCGTGCGCGTGGTGCGTGCACTGCAGGACGGCCACACCGCCGTCGTGCCTGCGCTCCCGCTGACCGACACCATCAAGGCCGTCGACGCGAACGGCGCGGTGCTCGGCACGCCGGAGCGGGCGGGACTGCGCGCCGTGCAGACCCCGCAGGGCTTCCACACCGACGTGCTGCGCCGCGCCTACCGGTCCGCTGTGGGTGGCGGGTTCACCGACGACGCGTCGATGGTCGAGCACATGGGCGGTCAGGTGCAGACCGTCGACGGGGACCCGCTGGCCTTCAAGATCACCACACCGAACGACCTGCTGCTGGCCGAGGCCCTGCTGGGCGCACGGGTGTGAGGGGCCGGCGATGAACCTGCCGCGGGTCGGCCTCGGTACCGATGTGCACCCCGTGCAGGCAGGCAGGCCGTGCTGGCTGCTCGGCCTGTTGTTTCCCGACGACGACGGCTGCGAGGGGCACTCCGACGGCGACGTCGCCGCGCACGCGCTGTGCGACGCGCTGCTCTCGGCGGCCGGGCTCGGCGACCTGGGGTCGGTGTTCGGCACCGGCCGCGAGGAGTGGCGGGGCGTCGGCGGGGCGGACATGCTGCGCCACGTGCACGGTCTGCTGCGGGCCGAGGGCTTCCGCGTGGGCAACGCCGCCGTGCAGGTCATCGGCAACAGACCCAAGATCGGGCCGCGGCGGGCGGAGGCGCAGCAGTTGCTGACCGAGCTGCTGGACGCGCCCGTGTCGGTGTCGGCGACCACCACCGACGGCCTCGGACTCACCGGGCGCGGCGAGGGACTGGCGGCGATCGCGACCGCTCTTGTCGTCGCCGATGCCGGAATGTCGTAAACCTGCCGGTAAGCTGGCGCGTCGTGACCGAAGCCCGCGCCGGAGGCGACCTCCGCCTCCACGACACCTGGACCGGTGGCGTGCGCGACTTCGTCCCGCTGCGCGACGGGCATGTGTCGATCTATCTGTGTGGCGCAACGGTTCAGGGCCTTCCGCACATCGGCCACGTCCGCAGCGGCGTCGCCTTCGACGTGCTGCGCCGCTGGCTCACCGCCAAGGGCTACGACGTCGCGTTCATCCGCAACGTCACCGACATCGACGACAAGATCCTCAACAAGGCGGCCGACGCCGGCCGGCCGTGGTGGGAGTGGGCGGCCACCTTCGAGCGGGCGTTCTCGGCCGCCTACGACGCCCTCGGCGTGTTGCCGCCGTCGGCCGAACCCCGCGCGACCGGGCACATCACCCAGATGGTCGAGTTGATCGAGCGGCTCATCGACCAGGGGCACGCCTACACCGGTGACGGCGACGTGTACTTCGACGTGGCCAGCTACCCGGACTACGGCAGGCTGTCGGGGCACCGCATCGACGACGTCCACCAGGGTGAGGGCGTCGCCACCGGCAAGCGTGACCAGCGTGACTTCACACTGTGGAAGGGCGCGAAACCCGGCGAGCCGTCGTGGCCGACGCCGTGGGGGCCCGGCCGCCCTGGCTGGCACACCGAGTGCGTGGCGATGTGTGAGTCCTATCTCGGCGCCGAGTTCGACATCCACGCGGGCGGAATGGATCTGGTGTTCCCCCACCACGAGAACGAGATCGCCCAGGCCAAGGCCGTCGGCGACGGCTTCGCCCGGTACTGGCTGCACAACGGCTGGGTCACCATGGGCGGCGAGAAGATGAGCAAGTCGCTGGGCAACGTGCTCTCCATTCCCGCTGTGCTGCAACGGGTCCGGCCCGCGGAACTGCGGTACTACCTGGGCAGCGCGCATTACCGGTCGATGCTGGAGTTCTCCGAGAACGCACTGCAGGACGCGGTGAAGGCCTACACCGGCATCGAGGACTTCCTGCACCGGGTGTGCAGCCGCGTCGGCACCGTGGTGCCCGGCGACTGGACGCCGAGATTCGCCGCCGCACTCGACGACGACCTGGCGGTGCCCGCCGCGCTGGCCGAGGTGCACGCCGCCCGCGCCGAGGGCAACCGGGCGCTCGAGTCCGGCGACCACGAGACGGCGATGGGCCACGCCCGCGCCATCCGGGCGATGATGGGCATCCTCGGGTGCGACCCGCTCGACGAGCGCTGGGAGTCCCGCGACGAGACGACGGCCGCGCTGGCCGCGGTCGACGTGCTGGTGCAGTGGGCGCTGGCCGGCCGCGCCGAGGCGCGCGCCAGCCGGGACTGGGCCACCGCCGACCAGATCCGCGACCGCCTCAAAGAGGCCGGCATCGAGGTCACCGACACCGCCGACGGTCCCCAGTGGACGCTGCTCGACGGCCACAGCAAGGACGACTGACCATGGCGGGTAATTCCAGGCGACGCGGAGCGGTACGTAAGGAAGGCACCAAGAAGGGGCCGACGGTCGGTTCGGGCGGGGTGCGCAGACGGGGCCTCGAGGGCCGCGGTGCGACGCCCCCGGCCAATCAGCGGCCCAGCCACCCGGCGGCGAAACGTGCGGCCAAGGCCGCGAGGTCACAGCAGGGCAGGCAGAAGAAGCCCGAGGACACCACGGAACTCGTGCTGGGCCGCAACCCGGTGGTGGAGTGCCTGCGGGCGGGGGTGCCCGCGACGGCGCTCTACGTGGCACTGGGCGCCGACAACGACGAACGCCTGACCGAGGCGGTGCAGATCGCCGCCGACGCCGGCATCTCCATCCTCGAGGTGCCGCGTTCCGACCTGGACCGGATGAGCGGGTTCACCCTGCACCAGGGGCTCGGCCTGCAGGTGCCGCCCTACGACTACGCCCATTCCGACGACCTGCTGAAGGCGGCCAAGGCCGCCGACGCGCCGCCGCTGCTGGTCGCGCTGGACAACATCTCCGACCCGCGGAACCTCGGCGCGATCGTGCGGTCGGTGTCGGCGTTCGGCGGCCACGGTGTGCTGATCCCGCAGCGCCGCTCGGCCTCGGTCACCGCCGTCGCGTGGCGCACCAGCGCGGGCGCAGCGGCCCGCCTGCGGGTGAGCCGGGCCACCAACCTGACCCGCACGCTGAAGTCGTGGTCCGACGCCGGTCTGCAGGTGGTCGGGCTGGACGCCGACGGCGACATCACGGTCGACGAGCTCGAGGGCACCGGGCCGATGGTGGTCGTGGTGGGTTCCGAGGGCAAGGGGCTCTCGCGGCTGGTCCGCGAGACCTGCGACGCCGTCGTGTCGATCCCGATGGCCGGGCCGACGGAGTCGCTGAACGCGTCGGTGGCCGCAGGCGTGGTGCTCGCCGAGATCGCCCGCCAGCGGCGCAGCTGAGCTATCCCCGTCGGGGCCGGGTCAGCACGAACCGGTCCACCACCTCGGTGTCGCCGTACGGCCCACGCACCGCGAGATAGGTGCCCGTCATCGTGGTCGGCCCGCCGGGCGGCCCGGGATCGACGTCGAACACCAGGAAACCGCAGGGGTTCTCGACGTCGCGCGCCGCCGACCACACCGCGGCCTCCTCGACGTAGCGGGGCACCCGCAGTCCCGACACCGGGTCCACCTCGCCGACGCCGACGAGAACTCGACACCGCGCGTCGGGGAAGAGCATTCGGTTCGACGGCACCGACGTGCCGCCCGCACCGGCCATCACGTGCACGGTGCCGCTGCTGGTGTCGACGGTCAGCGGGTCGGCGCCGACCGGGCGCGGGGTCAGCACGCCGGTGGGCAGGGTGCCGCGGCACGGATGGCTGCGTTCGTAGTGGTGCTCGTGGCCGCACAGCACCAGGTCGACGCCGTAGCGGTCGAACAGCGGCAACCAGTTCTCCCGGACGCCGAGGTCGGCGCCGTTGGTGCCGTCGCCGGTTGACACCGCCGTCTGGTGCATGCACACCACGATCCAGTCGATGTCGCCGTCCGCGGCGGTGCGCGCGAGCTCGGCTTCCAGCCAACGCTTCTGGGCACCGCGGGAGTAGCCGCGGATGTAGGAGTTGCCCGCATCCTGGTAGCAGACGTCGTCATTGTTGAGGCTGATCACCCGGACCGAACCGGCGGTGAACGCATACCAGAGCCCGTGCAGGCCGGGCGCGGCGCCGGAGTCGGGCAGCGCGAAGTAGGACTGGTAGGCCGCATAGCCGACCGGGCCGTTGCCGAGTTCGTTCTCGTGGTTGCCCGCGGCGGGCATCCACGGCCGGTGCCTGGCCGAGCGGGAATTGTTCTCCAGCCAGTCCGACCAGGCCCGGATCCGGTCGCCCGACAGATTGGCGTAGGCCAGATCGCCGTTGCACAGGTTGAACAGCGGCCGCGTCCGCTCGACGGCCGCGGTGATGTCGCCCGCGGCGGGTGAGCCGATGCTGTCGCTGACGAAGCGGCCCTTGCGCGCGGCGTTGAGCATCGGGGTGCCCTGGTCGCCGAAGCTGGTGAACCGCAGCGGGGCCCGGCCGC
>NZ_JAUMSQ010000013.1:0-80629 GCF_030519285.1 Mycolicibacterium arseniciresistens | reverse complement strand
GCCCAAATCGCGGACGACCTGGTTGCCGACGAGCGCGCGCTGCGCGACCCGTCGTCGCCGGAGGACGTGCTGCGGGCGGCGGCGCGGCGCCAGCAGGCGGCCTACCGCGCAATCGGCAGGCATCCCGAATGGGACGCGGTCACCCGTCCCCGAATCCCTCAGTCGCTGCTGACGGTCTTCGACCTCAACGTCTCCGCGCGCCGCGCGCTCGACGCGCTACTGCAGGGCGAGGCGAAGGACACGTTGCCCGCCTGGCGGATCGACCCGCCGCGGCCGGCGCAGGAACTGCTGAGCCACTACCGCGAGGCCGAGGCGGCGTCCGGGGTGGGCTGGAACTATCTGGCCGCGATCAACCTGGTCGAGACCCGGCTCGGCAGCATCGTGGGCACCAGTACCGCGGGAGCGCAGGGACCGATGCAGTTCCTGCCCTCGACGTTCGCCGCGTACGGCGACGGGGGTGACATCTACGCCCCGCGGGACAGCATCCTGGCCGCCGGGCGCCATCTGGCCGCCAACGGCTTCGCGACCGATCCCGGACGTGCGCTGTTCCGGTACAACAACTCCGAGGACTACGTGCAGGGCATCACGGACTACGCGGCGGTGCTCGCGGCCGACCCCGCGGCGTTCACCGGGTACCACCGGTGGGAGGTCTACTACCGCACGACGGCCGGTGACGTGCTGCTGCCCGTCGGATACTCCGCGACATCGCCGGTCCCCGTCGCGGACTACCTTGCGACCCACCCGCAATAGGCATCGCCGCGCCCAAGTGACATGAGCGGCGCGCGGGCGGATCGGCAGAACGGCTTCGGGCACTCACCGACTGTGCGGCGCGGGGTAGGGCTCGAGAAGTTGGTCGACCGGTGCGTAGTCATCGGTGAGCACCTGTGCGTCGCCGATCCAAGCGGACAAGTGGGCGTCGGCGACAAGGGTCCATCGCGTTTCACGGGTGTCGAGCGCTGTTTGGAGCCTGCCCTGATCAAGTCGGCGGTCGGAGGCCACCACGACCAGATTGCCGCCGTCCGGCGGGGTTGTCGGATCGAGGCCGAGATCGTTGGATTCGCCCGCGAGAATGACTCGATCGAAGGTGTGCCTCAAGGTCGCGACCTCCGCGCGCGCGAAAGCCTGATCCCCGTAGTCGATGAGGTTGGCGACGTACATGCCGTCGGGTTTCAGGACTCTGCGCACGTCGGCCATCGCCTCGACGGTGGTGAGGTGCCACGGCACACTCACACCGCCGAAGGCGTCCCCGACAATGAGATCGCGGCTGCCGGCATCGAGTCGGCGCAGGCCGAGTCTGCCGTCTTCGACGCGAAGGTCGATCCCGGTTTCTGATGCGCCGAGTACGTCGCGGTCGATGCGCACCACTCCGCCGTCGATCTCGGAGACAACGTTGTCCGTGCCGGGCCGGCGGGCGGCGAGATAGCGGGGAAACGTCAGCCCTCCTGCGCCGAGGTGATAGGCCGTCAGTGGTTCGGAGCCGGGAAACGACGCATCGACGACAGAGGCGACGGCACGGATGTAGGTGAATTGCAGGAACGTCGGATCGTCGACGTCGACGTACGAGTGCCGCACACCGTCGAGTTCCAGGGTGCGGCCGCTGCTGCGGTCGGGGTCTGCGATCAGCCGGGCGCAGTGGTATTGCGTTTCCGCGTCGCACCCGCCGGGTGCGACGTAGCCGGCGACACCACCCGCCACGGTCACGAGCGCCAATGCTGCCGCACCAGCACCGCTCCACCTGCGGCTTCGCCACTCGAACAAGCCGGCGCCTGCAACCAACAACACCCCGAGGCCGACCAGGATGGCGGTAACCGGTAGCCGCGAGATCAGGACGAAGCCGGTCAGCACGGTTCCGGCGATCGCGCCCGCGGTGCCTACTCCGGACAGTTGCCCCACCACCGTGCCGGTCTCGGCGAGCCTGCTCAGTCGCAGCTTCGTCACCATCGGCGTCACCGCGGACAGCAGCGCACCCGGCACCAGAATGGTCACCGATGCCATCGGCATCAGGGCAGGTGGCGCCCACTCGGCCACACTTCGCAGCAGCGCCGGCGTGAACGCCACGACAGCCCCGGACACGCCCAGCGCAGGCCCGATGAGATGACGCGGATCCCTCCGGTCGGCGACACGCCCTCCCATCCAGGATCCGAAAGCGATTGCGCAAAGCGCGATTCCGATGACCAACGTGCTGGTTTCGAGTGTCAGTCCCAGATACGGAGCCAGCAGTCTCAGCGCGGTGATCTCGACCACCAGCACTGCAGCCGAGGACAAGAACACCAGCGTTGATGCCGTGCGGGAATCCATCATCGTGACTTCTGGGGTCTCGGGCTGCCCGGGCAGGCGATTCGCTTCAGCCACGCAGTCCATCCTCGCAGGCTCCGGCACATACCTGCTGTGCTCACTCTCGACACCTACGCAACAAGGCCCTGACCGGACCTACCGGATCAGGGCCTCCACCTGCACTGAGTCGGGGTGGCGGGATTCGAACCCACGACCTCTTCGTCCCGAACCACGCCACCTGGGGTTTTGATGACGTTGGGTACGTTGGCCCGCGTAAGTTTTCCCAGCTCAGCTGCATTGGGTGGGTTGGCGCGCGCAGGAGTCGCGAAAATCTACTGCGGACTGCCTGCGGACTGAGACACCTTGGTGGTCAAGGCCGCCTTTGATTTACCGAGAGCGGGAACCTTGAAATCAGGATGTCAGTTTGGACGCTTACTCGACGGGCTTGCAACACCAGATCACGACGGATCCGCAACCAAAGATCACGTCTGCGAATGGACCTCGCGTTCCTCGCATTCCTCGCTTCCACTAGTAGTGCGTTGCTCCTTATTTCTGCGTGGCGGTGTCAGCTACTGGGGTCCGCGTTGCTTTGGAAGGCCACCAGCTGGCTTCGCGTAGAAGTGTGGCGATGGCGGGCACGGTGAGGGTGCGCACGAGGAAGGTATCGAGCAGCAATCCGAAGCCGATGATGAGGCCGGCTTGGATCATGATTGCGACTGAGCCGACCATGAGGCCGAACATGCTGGCGGCGAATATCAGACCAGCTGAGGTGATGACGGCTCCGGTGTTTGCCACGGTGCGCAGGACGCCGACGCGGATGTTGGTCCCGGATTCTTCGCGGAGCCGTGAGACGAGCAGCATGTTGTAGTCGGCGCCGACGGCGACGAGGATGATGAATGCCAGTAATGGTACGGGCCAAGCGATTTCGTAGCCCAGTCCCCATTGGAATACCACAACGCCGATGCCGAGCGAGGCGAGGTAGTTGAGCACGACGGTGCCTAAGAGGTAGAGCGGTGCCAGGAGTGCGCGCAGCAGTAGGACCAGGATGACGCCGACGATGATTATGGTGGCGACGGCCAGTTGTGCGAAGTCGGCCCATAGGAATCGTTGGATATCGGAGTTGACGGCGGGGAAGCCGGCGACGGATACGGTGGCGTCGGCGAGCGACGTGTTGGGTCGTGCGGTGTTGGCGGTGTCGGTGATGCGGCTGGCGAGCTCCATGGCTTCGACGCTGTAAGGGTCGTGGCTGCTTTCGATCATGAACCGCGCGGTCTTGCCGTCCGGTGAGAGGAATTGCTTGGCAACATCGGTGAATTGCCGGTTCTCGAATGCATTAGCGGGCAAGTAGAAACCGCTCGAGGAGTCGGAGTCCGCCGCTGCGCGTGAGGAATTCTGTAGTTGGGTGGCGATCTGGCTCATACCGGACAGCATTTCGATGTTGCTGTCGGCGAGGGTGCGGACACCGGTCGCGAGTGCTTGAGCGCCGGAGGCGAGCTGTCCGATTCCCTCCTGCAATCGGCGGAGATTGGTGGCTAGGTCGGCGGGGTCACCGAGGGCTCCGAATGCCTTGTCCAGCGAGGCGACTGCGTTCTGGACGTTGGAGAGGGTGCCACCAACGGTGGCATTGGTCGCGGGATCGTAGCGGTCCCCGAGGTCGGCGATCTGGTCGAAGAATCCGCTGTCGCGCAGGCTGACCAAAATCTTCACCTGGTCACGAATTTGGGCGCACTGCGGGGTGGCGGCACACCACGGTGAGGTGTTGAGCGCGCCCACGAGTGGATCGAGCTGGGTGATCGCGTTCTGCGCCTGGTTGGCCAGCGGTCGCAGTCCTGGGCCGGATTGGATGGCTTGGTCGACGGCGGGGGCGGTGGCGGAAAGTTGTTGCAGCAGTGGGCGGAACTGGTTGACCTGAGTTCCCGCGGATTGAGCTTGGGTGAGGATTCCGGCCAGTGGCGCGAGGGCGGTGCGCACCGTGCCATCGAGTTGGGCGAGGCCGTCGGCGAGCTGGTCGGCGCCGCCGGTGAGTTTGGCGAGGTCGTCCTTGCGTGAGTTGCCCTCGGCGACCGCGCCGGCCATTTTCTCGCCGATCTGGCCGTTCTGCCAGGCCAGTTCTGCTTGGTCGAGGCGCTCCCCGGTGGGGCGGGTGACTCCGGACACCCTGGTGACGCCGGGGATCTGGGAGACGCGAGAGGCCATCTCGTCGAGATCGGCCAGCCCCCTCCCGGTCCGCATGTCGGTCGGGTTCTCTACGACGAGGAACTCGCTGATGACGACGTCCTTGCGGAAGTGGCGGTCCAGAAGTTGGTAGCCCTGGTTGCTGGCCGTGGTGTCTGGTTGTCCCTTGCGGTCGTCGTAGCTGATTTTGATGGTCGCAGCGGCTGCCGACAGGGCGAGCAGGATGGCCAGGCTGACGATCAGCAGTGGCACCGGACGGCGGACCACGGCGACGGCGACGCTGTTCCAGTAGCGGCGGGTGCGATCGGATTTGGGTTCACCGATGCCGCGTTTGGCGGCTAGCGACAGCACGGGTGGCAGCAGGGTGACGGTCGCCAGAAATCCGAACAGCACGGCGATGGCACACGCGGGGCCCAGGGCGGCGAAGACGCTGAGCCGCGCGAAGACCATGGCCAAGAACGCGAGTGCCACGGTGGCGGCGGACGCCAGGATGACGCGCCCGATGCTGGCGGTGGCGTGGATGATCGCCTGATCGGCGGGTACTTGGGCGCGGCGCTGCTCGTGGTACCGGCTGATCAGAAAAACTGTGTAATCAGTTCCGGCGCCGAGCAGGATCGCCGTCATGAATGCGACGGTGAACTGGGAGACCGGCATGCCCATCTCGCCGAGGGCGGATAGCACGCCGCGCCCAACCGCCAGGCTCAACCCGATTACCAGCAGTGGCAACAGCGCGGTGAACACTGACCGGTAGACGATCAGCAAGATCAGGGCGATCACGCCGGCGGTAGCGATCGAGATCAACAGCAGGTCGTGCTCGGCGGAGGCGATCATGTCGCTGAAGGTCGCCGGTGGTCCCGTCACTTGGACGGTCGTGGTCGATCCGGTGAACACCTCCGCGGCGATGTCGCGCACCGCGTTCAAGGATTCGGCTGCCGTGGGGTCTCCGAGGGTGCCGGTGACACCGACGGGCAGATACCAGGCTTTGCGGTCGGCGCTGACTGCCTGAGCTTCGGTAATCGGATCGGCCAGCAGGTCCTGCACCAGCAGGACGTGGTCGCCCTCGGCCTGCAACCGGCGCACGAGTTCGCCGTAGCGCTGCCGTGCAGTTGGAGTCAAGCCAGTGGGGTCTTCCATGGCGACGAACACCATGGTTTTCGAGCCTTCTTCGCCGAACGCGGCGCTCATGCGGTCAACCGTCTGCAAGGACGGGGCGTCGCGAGGAATGAGGTCCACCGACTGTTGGCGCACCACGGTTTCCAGCTGTGGGAACAGCAGCGCGAGAACCACCGCGGCGCCTAGCCATACCCCGATGACGAGCGCTTTGTGTCGGAGGGTGAACCGGGCCAGGGTCGCCAACCGTTCGCTGTACTCGCGAGTGTCGGCCGGGTCGGTGGATCCGTTGGCGCGCCGACCAGGCCGCTTGGCCTGGCTTGGGGCATCTGCACTGCCGTCGGTCACTTGGCCTCCACTGGTAGCGATACTGCCGGTATCGGTACGCTACCGCACGTAGTGCAAGTGGTGACGGCGACCGGTGGGGGCCTCGCTCAAGAGCGTCATGAGTCGACTCCCTACGGGATTGCGGCGGGCCAGTCGGCCGCGAATACCTGCACGGCGTGCAGGGCGCCTCCTACCGCCACCGTCGCCAGTGCCGCACGATCACTGCTGGGGGCGGGAATGACGACAGCCGCTGCCACGTCTCTGAGAACTCGAAGTTTGAGCGTTCTGATCGTCAATCGCTGCCCTCCGCGGAGTCCTATGGTGGCACGCGCCCCCATTGGGGGCGGATGCTACCAAAGTGTTGCGACCTACTGTGGCTTGCCAAGATGGACATGTGCGGACGCGGTCGAAGAGATGGGGCGGGCGTACCGGTGCTGAACGCCGGGCGGAGCGCCGTCAGCGCCTCATTGATGCCGCGACGGAAATCTGGAGTGAAAGCGGTTGGGCAGCAGTCACGATGAGAGGAGTGTGCGCCAAAACCGGCCTGAACGACCGTTACTTCTACGAAGACTTCAAGACCCGCGACGAGTTACTTGTCGCTGCATGGGACGGCGTGCGCAACGAGATGCTCGGTGAGGTTTCTGCGACGCTCGCAGAACGCATCGGGCAGCCGCCGATGGAGACCATCCGCGTGACCATCGCCGCGGTGGTCGACCGGATTGCAGAGGATCCGGGCAGGGCGAAGATTCTACTGGCTCAACACGTGGGCAGTTCCCCGCTTCAGGATCGGCGCGCTGTCGCACTGCAGGAGGCGACACACCTGGTGATCGCAGCCAGTGAGCCACACCTGAGGCCGGAAGCCGATGAAACCGCCCTTCGGATGGACACACTGGTGGCCGTTGGTGGCTTCGTCGAATTGATCACCGCATGGCATGCAGGTTTGCTTGACGTCATCCAGGGGGAGATCGTGGAGCACACGAGTCGGCTTGCCGAGACGCTCGCCGAACGTTATTTGGTCGACGACGCTGGCCTCTAATGTTGTACAGCGGCGTTCATGTGTTCAGTCCGGAATGAAGCAAGCGGAGGCACCTCGACATTCGCGAAGCGCGGCCGGGAGGCGCCAGAAGCTAACTCTGAGGTTTGGCTTTGGTCGTGGCCGACTCGACTGCGTTCTGCAGCAGCACATAGCTGCCGAGGCTGCCCAGGAAACCTGCGCAGTGCTGAACGAGTTCATCGGTGGTGAACTCGAGTTCTCCGTCGAGCCAGCGGCGCAAGACTTCGAATAACCCACCCACACCCAATGTCGAGGCCAAATGGGCAACGCCCACTGCGGAGTCGGCGATGTCAAGGTGAAGTCTGGCCTCACGCAATACGAGGTCGGTGAAACCGGTCATCATGTCGCTGCGTAACTCCCGAAGCAGCGGCTCCGTTGCAGATTCCACGAACAAGATCCGACCCAGTCGAGGATCATTGTTGATCATGCTGACCAGCCCGCGGATCGGCGCGTACGCGAGCACCTCGGGTGGGGCGCCGGCATCGGGGATCGCGTCAACTATCACCTCCTGGAAGGTTGCGTAGAGCTGCTGGTAGACAGCTCGCAAGAGGGCGTCTCTGTCAGGGAAATGCTGATAGAAGTAGCGTGACGTCACGCCGGACTCAGCGCATACGGCAGTCACCGTGGCGGCGGCAACGCCGTGCGTGCCGATCAACTCCATCGCGGCCTCGATGAGACGCGTGCGCCTGTTCCGGTGACGCTCCTCGGCGGACATCCCGCTGTACACCCGCACCGATCGCACAACGCATAGCTTGCCATCTAATTCTGACTAGGCGTAAAGTCAGATCATCAGTGCCCATGACAACAGGAGAACAACATGAGCGACGATTCGTCCACACGGCCCACCACGCGGGTCGTCCCGAAGCCCCGCCGTGTCCGATTCGACATGCCTGCTGAGACCAGTCGGCAGCACTTCGTCGATGGCGACTTGGTGATGAGCCACTTTGTGTCCACCTTGTCGGCCACGTTCCCCGAAGGCGAAGACTTCTTCATCCGGTCAGTCCGCGAGTACCGGGACCACATCAGCGACGCTGACCTGAAGGAGGCGGTCAAGGGATTCATCGCTCAAGAGGCCACCCACCGGCACCAGCATCGGCTGCTCAACGATCGCCTTCAAGCGATGGGCTATCCCACCGAGGGGATCGATCGGCATATCAAGAAGTTGGTTGGCCGACTCGAGAAGCGTTTTTCTCCCAAGATGCGCCTGGCTGTGACGGCAGCCCTCGAGCACTACACGGCGACATTCGCCGAGATCATTCTCACCAGCGACGAAGCTCAAGAACTGATCGGCTACACCGAGGTGCGGCCGATTCTGCTTTGGCACGCACTGGAGGAATGCGAGCACAAGGCCGTCGCTTTCGATGTCTACGAGACGGTCGGTGGAAGCGAACGCACCAGGGTCTGGGGAATGCGGATCGCCAGTCTCCTATTGTTCACCGAGTTGGTCATCCAGACCACCCGCTCTCTGGCCGGCGATCGTGCCGCCTACAACCCGGTGCGGTTGCTGCGCAGCCTTCGAGCCTTCCGTCATAACCCGCTGTTCAGCCGAGCAGCGATTGAGCGCTTCCGTTCCTACACCCACGCCGGGTTCCATCCCGACGACTGGGATAGCGCAGAAATCCTCGAACGTTGGACCAAGGAACTCTTCGACGCCGATGGCGGCCAACAGCTACGGAGTAACGTGTAGGTCGACAAGTACTTTTGTGGTGAAAGCCGCCATATGGAACGACCTCTTCACGAAGAAGTGCGTTGCGCCGTGGCCGCATCGCGCGTTCAGGCATTCCGCTGATGCGGGCGGAAGGGCCATTACCGCCGTCCCGTCAGCGTCCGAAGACGTCCCGGCAAATCTGCACACAAGTTGGCGCCGTGTCAGCGAGCGCGCATGTCTTCTACGAATTGCTGTCCGGAGTTGCGATGCCGTTCGCGTCGGTGATTGGTCCGGTGCCGGCAGCGACGGGTTGGGGCATGAGCACCGCAGTAGTACTTCGCATGGCGGAACGTGCCGATAAGCGTCACGAGGCTGTCCTCGGTGTTGTGAACGGCCTGTTCCTGACGACCGTGTTGGCTCACTTCATACACTGGCCGAAGCGCTGGAGATTTGGTGTGCCAAGCCTGTCCGAGTGCGAAGGACTATGCGGCCCAATCCTGGTGCCTTACAACGGTATTCTTTACATTTCGGGGCTCAGTGCTGTAGCCGGATTGCTGGAGAATGGTCGCCGAGGTGCGGTCCGTGGTGCGATCGTCCCGCTGCTGGGTGTTCCAGTTCTCCTTCGACTGCAGCGGATGGAATTCCGTCGGCTCAGTCTTCAGGCCCGGCGCAATCCTCGGTGGTGGAATCGCCGTCTGCAGATGCAACCGCCCGACCGTTCGACATCGTCAGATCCCGACCAACAGGTGCTAGGGGCAGAGTCATAGCACGGAGTCGACATGGCGAGCCGATCACCCTTCAGTCAACGGAGGGTCGAACTCCGTCAGGGGGCCATCCTTCGAGGCCGTCTTCTAGCGGCACGTGCAAGGACCGCAGCAGCGCTGAGAACAATCTCCAATTCCCGATCGCGGCGACGAGTTCGACGAGGACGGCCGGGTCCCCGTGCAACGCGCGCTGACACTCAGCCCAGGTTTCATCCGAGATGGTGCCGTCACGCAACGTCTCGTCTGTCGCCGCCAGTACCGCCCGCTCGGCTTCGCCGAAGTGGCCGGCGTTCTGCCAGTCGCGCACCCCGAGCAGGTCGCGTTCGGGCACATCGAGCAAGCGGGCAACCCTCCAGTGTTGCGTCCACTCATAGACCGAATCAGTGACCCAGCCGATTCGCATGATGATCAGCTCCCGTAGCCGCGCATCCAGCGCGCCTTTCCACAGCAACGCCTCCAGCATTCCATGCAATGCGACGGCTACAGGGGGCTGATGAAGCGCGATCCTGAAAACAGACAGTTCAGCCATGGCGTCCGGAATCCCGCATTGAGCGGCGCGCTCGCGGGCATCTGTCAGGGCAAGCATGTCAACCCGGCTTTGGCTGCTCACGGTGGATCCTTCCGGTTGGGCGCTAGTTGGCGCTGTCAGGCGATCGGCACAAAGACGTTGTGCAGAGCGGGGACCCGGTCCGGCTCGTTGCCGGCCAGAAGGTCGAGCAGCCCGGGCAGGCCGGCGAAACCGGTGATCTCGCGGTGCAATTCTTCGAAGGGCCAACGCCTAGAGACCAGCAGCTCGATGGCGCTCTGGTAGGCGGGGTAGTCGACCCCCAACGAACCGAAGATGCGTAGTTCCTTGAATACGAGCAGGTCTGGCTCGAAGCCCGGCGCTCCGCCGCCGCCGCGTGTGCCCGCGACCACCACGCGTCCGCCGGGCTGCGCGAGTGCGACGGCGTCCGCGAATGCGGCTGGCGCCTTCGCGGTGACGTCGACGACGACATCTGCGAGCCGGCCGGTCGCCATTTGCAGGGCCTGCGCCGGGTCGTCTTCGGTGACGTCGATGGTCAGGTCCACGCCGAACTGGTGGGCTGCGGCTAGCCGAGTTCGGTCGCGAGGGCCGACCCCGGTCATCGCGACGAATGCCGCTCCGGCCTCCTTGGCGGCTACGGCAGCACAAATCCCGCGGATCCCTGGTCCGAGGACCGCGACGACGTCGCCCGGGCTTGTCTCGGGCAACATGGCAGCCCATTTGATCCCTGCCCCAAGCGGATTGAACAACGTCGCGACGATCGGGTCGAGTCCGTCCGGGACCGGCAACGGCATGGAATCGAACGGCAGATGCAGGTGGGTTGCATAGCCTCCCCACAGGCCGGGCGGGATGTTCACGTCGACGAAGCCGAACATGGTGGCGAGGCCGTTGCTCGAGCACCTGCGATACTCGCCGCGGCCGCACGAGTCGCACTCCCGACACGATCGGAACACCTCGACGGCGACTCGCTGACCCACCGAGACGCCCCAACGCTCGCGCGCGGCGTCACCGATTCCCTCGATGACGCCGATGATCTCGTGTCCGGGGATGAAGGCGAACCCCGTCGGCAGGTGTCCGCTGAACTGCTCGTGGTCGGTTCCGCAGAGCCCGCACGCCTCGATCCGCAGGAGACCGGACTCGTCGTCGATGCGCGGCACCGGAAGATGCCGCCGTTCAAGGGTGCGCGGCTTGGTCAGCACGAGCGCGTCGGCGTTCACGACAGTTCGAATTCGACGTGTCCGTCCGCCTGCCGCACGGCGACTTGGTGTCCGACGCACATGTCTCGTGACATTGCCACCGCCACCTCGGCATCGTCACTGCGCGCCGCGACGCGGCGGCCGTCGGTCATGCGCGCGAAAATCGGCACCCAGGAGGGGCCTTGGTCACGGTCGTGCACGACCGTGTATCCATCTATGGTCGCCTCTCCGGATGCGTCGGCGGGAGAAGCGACCGGGAGGGAGGTGCCGTCGATCGCAGACTGCGCATCGGCCATGTCCGGAGTCTGCCATCCCGTTGGCGGTGGAGTCGCCGACCACAGACCCAGCGAGTGCTTTGTGATGTACCAGCCCAGTCCGGACACGAGCCCGACGGCGTCCGGGTCGCTCCTGCAGCGTCGCACCATCTCGACGATCGAATGGCTGACATAGTTGTTACCCGGCCCTCCGTGGTAGGGCAGTCCGCCGGTCACCGTGAACCCGCGGTCATCCGCCGGGTCGAGATCCAAGGCGTCGATCGCCGCCTCGACCGCGGAAGGAAAGCAAGAGTAGAAATCAAACCATCTAATGTCGTCGATGTGAAGTCCACTGGCCGCCAATACCGCCTTGCCGGCGGCCCTTATTCCGGCGGAACGACCCAGATCAGGCCGCTGAACCGGGAAATACACGTCGTTGCATGTGGCCGACGACCACGGGAAGACCCAACGATCACTGGGCACTCCGAGTTCCTCGGCGACTTCGGCGGCCATGATCACGAAAGCGGCAGCCATATCCACGGCGATGATGCTGTTGAGCAGCTTCGGATACGGCTCGCACACCATCCGGTTAGCCGGGGAGACCGTGCTGAGCTCGTCTGCGCTACGGGCACGCGGAAACCAGGCCTGCTCGAGATGTCGGGACGCCTCAACCGTGAACGGAGCCATCAAGTCACCCAGCCAGCGGCGCTGTTCGTCGAATGTGCGGCCTGATCGGGCCGCGATCGCGGATTCGAAGATCGGGTACACCTCGTGCGGCCAATGTAACCCGGCGCCCACCTCGGCTTCGCTCAGTCCCGGGCGGGTGTCACCGAGTGACTCGTCCTGTGCTGCGATGGGTTTGGGCTCCAAAAGTGCGCTACCGGATGCGACTTTGCGTGCTGACGCGCCGCTTTCCGCTCCGACGATCAGAGCCCCGTCGCTGACGCCGCGCCAAATGCGGCGGCCGAGGACCTCGACCAGATACTGGGGGGTGTTGCCGCCGACCGGACAACTGATGCGATGATCCGGCGTCAGCCCAGTCGCTTCGGCAATCCTCGACGCGGGGTTGTCGCGTGGGATCATCAAGATTCCGGGCGTCGCCACGGTATCGATGCGATGCCCGATCGCGGCCGAAGCATCATGCAGCGCTCGACGCGCGGCCTCGGCGGCCAAATCGATGGGATCGACGGTGCCTTCACCGCGATGTGTCAGTTCACCGACGCCGACGACAACCGGAGTGCGTGGTGGGATGGCCAACGGTCAGATCACGCTCATCGTCGAGGTCTTCTATGCGACACGACTGCGATATTGTCACATCCGTTTCCATGCGACAACCGCGGGTGTTCGACAGAGCGGGTCCCTTGACAGGGCATACTCGTACCCGTGACGAAGAGATCGTTGCGGCGGGGCGACGCGACTCCTGGGCGAAACCGCGATATGGCGCGCGATCGCCTACTCGACGCCGCCGAAACGTGCCTGCAAGGCAAGGGGCTGTCGGGCACCACGATGGAGGATATCGCCAGGCATGCGGGCGTATCGCGCGCCACGGTCTATCGCTACTTCGCTAGTCGCGAATCCGTCGTATCCGGTGTCATCGTCCGCGCAGCGGAACGCTACCTGCACCGCACCAGCGGACGGATCTTGGCGCACACCGACTTGGGCTCTGCCATATTGGACTTCGTTGCAGTCACGGTGCGCGCGGCACGCCGCGAACCGATAATCGGCATGCTCTTCGCCAGCGACGATGAACTCGCCGGCGTGGGACTGGCCGAGGGAACGTCGGTGGCGCTGTTCGAACTCGTCGCCGAGTTTCTGCGACCCGTGTTCGCCGCACACTGGCATCAACTCGAAGCCGGCGTTTCGGTCGATGACGCCGCCGAATGGATTTTGCGCATCATCCTCAGCTTGCTCGCGGTTCGCGGCCCCCGGCACCGCAGCCCCGAAGGAATCGATGCTTTCTTGCGCCGATTCCTGCTTCCCGCGCTACTGGCCGACACTCACAGTTGCATTGCTGCGACAACTGCGGAGTAGTGTCTCAGCGATGGCATCGGTATCGCTGAACGAAACGAGGCGCTGACCATGGACTTCCCCCAGTTCAACAAGCAAATAGCCGAGGAGCTCCAGCACGCGGGGGGAACCTCGGGAGGGCTCGCCAAGTACTTGGACTTCCGCCACATCGAGTTCTCCGCCGGGAGACTGGTAGTGGAAATGGACGCCCGAGCCGATTTGTTGACTCCTTTCGGCACTCTGCATGGCGGATGCCTGTCAGCGATGGTCGACCACTGCTTGGGCGTGGTGTTCTATCCGGTGATCCCACCTGGGTCATGGGTGGCCACAACCGAATTCAAACTGAACCTCCTACGTCCGGTGTCCAGTGGAGTCTGCGTTGCGGTCGCCGACATCATCGCGCTGGGGAAGCGTAGCGGCGTCGCCAGGATCGACATCACCAATACGGGACGCCCGGTATGCGCCGCACAGGGAACAGTGACCGTCGTCGCCCAGAGCGCCTCGTGATCCGGTCGCGGAACGAGAACGCTGCCCAAGGCGACCATCGAGGACACAGCAAATGACCTCAACGTTCGAGCGCGTCCGCAACGAAGACGGAACCGCCCTTGCAGCCGATGTCTACCGACACGAATCCGCCCGCGCGGTCGTCATACTGCTGCACGGCGGTGGACAGAACCGCCATGCCTGGGCGACTACCGCGCGCCGCTTACACGCGCGCGGGTATACCGTCGTCGCTTACGACGCCCGCGGTCACGGCGACAGCGAGTGGGACCCCGATGGTCGATACGATCTCGACCGACTTGCATCCGACCTGCTGTCGATTCGCCGATATGCCAGCGATGGCCGCCCGCCAGCTGTCGTTGGCGCATCCTTGGGCGGCATGACGGTGTTGGGAACGCATTTGGTGGCGCCTGCCGATCTGTGGGGAGCCGTCGTACTGGTCGACATAACTCCGCGAATGGAGTTTCACGGAGCACGCCGCGTCGTGTCTTTCATGGGCGCCCATCCCGACGGATTCGATACGCTCGACGCGGCCGCGGACGTCATTGCCCAGTACAACCGGCATCGCGCTCGGCCCAAGAACTTGGACGGTCTCCGAAAGGTCTTGCAGCAGCGCGACGACGGTCGGTGGATCTGGCGATGGGATCCGGCGTTCATAGCTTCCAACTTCGAGTTCCTGCAGGGCGACCCAGCAACTGGTGCCAAAGAATTCGGCGCCATAAGCGACCTTCTCATCGAAGGGGCCCGCCGCGTGCGAGCACCAACGCTTCTCATTCGCGGCGTTCACTCCGACGTGACGTCGCAGCAGTCGGTCGAGGAGTTCCTCGAAGTCGTACCGCACGCCGAGGCTGTCGACGTTTCGGGCACGGGCCACATGGTTGCGGGCGACGACAACGACGCCTTCACTTCGGCAGTCGCAGATTTTCTCGACCGCACGCTGAACGACTCGTCGGACTGAGCGTCTTTCAGGGCCCTGCGATGGCCGCGGCCCGGCCACTCTGGTTCGTTGTCGAGGTGTCAGAACTACCTCCATGAACGGAACCCCGGCGGCGCAGTATCGGCGCATCCGAAGGCAGCGATGCCAAACCGTATGGTTCGACCATCGCCTGGGCCGAATTATCATTCGAACCGAAGCATTTTGCTGGTGGGCGCTGTCCAGGTCGGATCGAGCGGTCGGAGTTCTCCGAACCAGTGCCCGCACACCTTGACGAACACACCCGCCGCCGGGGCGACCCGGATCAGATCGGCGCTGCTGTTGGGATCTTGGAGTCAGTCGACGGCCGGGGGCGAGTCCAGAGGACAGCCTACTGCTATCCAGGCTTCAGCTTCGGTATGCGGGAGGCGGGCGGGCATATCCGGCGCCCGATTCGACCACCTCGTCAGAGCGGCGGGCGTTCCTTCGCATGAGCAGTTCCGGAAACTTCGTGGCCGAAACGATCGAGAAAGTCGTCTATTGCGGCCAGGGCGGTGCTGATCGTTCCTCGCAATGGGGCTGCTCCGGCCGCGAAGGCCGCAAACAAGGTTATTGCGAGCAGACAACTCATGCCTCCGCCTTCCTCTTCACGCGCATCCGTTCGCCGTGGCCCACAGCAATGCCTCGTTCGGCTGCTGAAATGGTAAAACGTGGCTCACCGCTCCTTAACAGCGTAGATACCCGGATCCGCGATCGGTATGTCTCGAAGGGTCGAACCTGCGGGCGTCTGTTGTCTCGCAAAGACAAGTAATCGAGTACGGTCGCAGCTGTGCTTGATTCATCCGAAGTTCAAGACACCCCCGGTCACGCGGTTCATCACCTATTCCGAGACCTCGGCGACCTCGTCAGAGAATTGCCCGAGTCCATACATGGCCTTCTGATTGAGCAAGTTGCCGAACTCGCTGCCGATCAACAGCTCAAAGAGCTACTGAGTGACACCGTCGCCGCGAACGTAGACACTTGGTTCTCCGTCGTCCGTCACTCGATCCCGTTCGACCGCATGGAGTCACCGACGGCCGCCCTTGAACACGCCCGGAGGATGGCGCAACGCGAGGTACCCGTCAACGCGCTGCTGCGGGCATACAGGCTCGGGCACCAGTATGGATTGAACCTCATCATCGCTGGCCTTCGGAGCGCGGACCTACCGCCCGAGGAGAAATTGGCGCTCATTGAACACATCACCCGTGTGTCTTTCCGCTACATCGACTGGATGTCTGAGCAGGTCTTGGAGACATATCAGACTGAACGCGCGGAGTGGGACGAGCGCCGACGAAGTTTGCGTGCACAAGCCATTCGAGACATCCTCAACGGACGCGACGTAGACCTGACCGAAGCGTCGTCGGCTATGAGGTACTTCTTGGGCGCAACGCATGTGGCTCTCATGGTATGGCTCGACCGAGATGCGGGCGCCGACACCGACGAGTTCATCGCCATGGAGCGCTTCATGCAACACGCGGTCTCCGCCACTGGAGCGAAGCAATCGGTCTACTTCTCCATCGACCGCCTCGTCGGATGCGCATGGATGACGGTTCACCGCCCGTCGGACTATTTATCGCAGCTGCGCGACTTCGTCCGGGCTCAACCTGACGGCCCAAGACTTTCCGTCGGTGAACCACTTCCGGGGATTGAAGGCTTCCGCCGCACCTACCGACAGGCTGAGCAGGCCCGTGTGGTCGCGGTGGCAGCCGACGGCTCCTCACGGCACCGGATCGTCGCTGCACGAGATCCCGGTGTGGCCCTGGCCTCGATGCTGATGACCGATGACGCGACTCTGAAGGAATGGATTTACGATGTGCTGGGCCCGTTGGCTCAGAACACTGCATCGGACCAGCGTCTACGAGACACGTTGAGGGTGTTCTTGCGTGCCGGTTCCAGCTTCAAAGCCGCCGCCAACGAATTGCAGATACACGCCAATACCGTCAAGTATCGCGTAAATCGAGCACTCGAGCGCCGCGGTCGCCCGATCGCCGCGGAACGATTAGACGTCGAGGTCGCCCTACTGATGTGCTATTGGCTCGGCGAAGTAGCACTGAACCCAACACAAGCCTTGGGGCGGTCCTAGTCGTTCGTGTCCCGCGAACGCCCTTGCTGCGTAACTGTGCCGTCTACTGACGAACACGCCGAATCTGAGGATGGTCAGCGCGACGATCCGGCGCCGCCCGGCCTGATAATCCGAGTTCGATTCATGTTTCGACGCTGCCGCGGGGCTCTGCTGCGGGCAGGCTGATCGAGTGGAGTCGTCGATCGCCGCCGTACGGAGCTGAAGCAACCCATTCACCGAAGCTCATCGACGTCAGACACGCTCAAGCACCCATCGCGCAAGGCGACAGGCGAGTCGTGGCGCAGGTTGCGACTTGTCGGCCCAGACAACCAGGAGGCATAAGCCTTGATCCACCGATGAGCTGTCGTGGCTGAGGCTGGAATGGTTTGGTGGTCGCTTGCTGGCTGTGAGCAGGGGGTATCGGCTGGTCTGTCCAGCTTTTTCCTGTGTGCTCCGGTCGTGGCCTTTCGGCGGATTGGTCAGGTGGGGGCGGTTGCTGGCGGGCTGTGGCCGATGGTGTTGCGCCACAATCGGAGCCAGTGCGTCGCCCACGGCCAGTGGGCTGGTAGGTGCAGGATGGGTCGGCGTTGGGGGCGGGCCAGTCGGGCCGGGATGGTGATGAGGCGTCGGCGCAGGGTGGCGCCGCGAGCCACCGCGTGTGCACCGCCGGCCAGGATGCCGGCGGCGCGCTGCAGGTTGTGGGCGATGGCCGCGCACAGTATCCAGGCAGAGTTCGCCCCGAAACGTCCCGAGGGCATGTGGGCCAGGGGTCCGTCGATGAGGTCGGCGAACACGGTTTCGATGATCGCGTGGCGGCGGTGAGTGATGTCAGCGACGTCGACGGGTTCGTCGGTGTCGGTGAAGAACGGGTGATATCGCCAGACCGGGAACAGGGCGTCGGGGTATCGGGCGTCTTTGACCCGGCGCACGATCAACCGTGCCGTGATCGGAGTCTTCGTGGAACTGAAAGCGGTGCAGGTGGTTTCGGCGACTTCGGCATCGGAGATCCAGGCACCGGTGTCGGGATCGCGGCGGGATAGCACACCGGGATCCACGCGGTGTCATTGATGTCGGCGATGGCCGCGACGACTGCGGCGGTCTTGGTCAGCACCAGCGAGAACCGGGCACCGGCGCGGCGGCAGGCGGTGACCACGCTGCTGTTGCCGTAGGCCGAGTCGCCGCGCACCAGGATGCGCCCGGTGACACCGGCGCCGCGGGCGGTGGCGACGGCTTGGGCGATCATGCGGGCCGCGCCTTTGCCCGAGTTGGTCTTGCCCGCCCGCAGTCGTGCTCCGGTGATCACCGGAGCGCAGTGTTCGGTGCTGATGGTGGTCACCAACGGGGAAAGACCCTTGCGCAGGATCTGCTTGCCGGCGATTTTGGTGTGGCCGTAGCTCGCACCTTGTTTGGCCTGGCCGTAGACCGGGCGCAGCAGTGAGTCGATGTCGATGAACACCCGCCCGTCGGCGCCGGGCAACAGATCGACACGCTCGCACAGAGCGCCCACGTGCTCACTGAGCACCGACTCCAGTTGCCGGGCATGGCCGAAGGTGAACTCCCGCAACAAGGTTCCGATGGTCGACGGGGCGTACACCTCGCCGAACAGGGTCTTCATCCCGCCGCTACGAACTACGTCGAGGTCGTCGATGCTGTCCGCGCCGGTGCACATCCCGGCGATCAGCGTGGTCAGCTTCGGCGACGGATTGGCCGCACCGGACTTGACCCGCTCGCAGCTGAACCGAACTTTGTCGGCCAATGACGATGACAGTCCGGTCTGCTCGGCAAGGGCCATCACCGGTACCAGGCCTGCGCACGACACCAGACGCTCATCATCGAAGACCGCCGACGATGCGGCGAACCTATGGGACACTTGCACCGGAAGTGCCTTTCCGAGTTGTGCCGATAAGTGCGTAGAGAACACTCATCATCGCAGCTCAGAGGGCACTTTCCTCATTCCGACACCCCACGACCAGCCAATTCATCGGTGGATCGAGGATAAGAACATCCGACAAGTGGCGCGCGTGGTCTTGCCACGCGCTAGACGTTAGCGACGATTAACATCTTCAGCTATTTGCAGCGGCGACCGTGGCTACTCGTCGTGACAACACTTCCCAAACCCGCGCTCCGCCTCCGGTGTCGTGCCTCAGCGCTGGACGACGCCGCCCTCGACGCCGGTGAATCGCTTGCGCAGCTCGGTCTTGAGGAGCTTGCCGGTGGCGTTGCGGGGCAGCTCGGGAAGGAGGTGCACTTCGCGGGGGCACTTGAAATGCGCCAGCCGTTCGCGGCACCAGGCGATCAGTTCGTCGGCGCTGGGTTCCTGCTCGGCGGCTGGGTCGGCCACCACCACCGCGACGACGCGCTCACCCCACTTGTCGTCCGGACCGCCGACCACCGCGGCGTCGAGCACACCGGGGTGACGGAACAGCACCTGCTCGACCTCGATGGGGTAGACATTTTCCCCGCCCGAGATGATCATGTCCTTCTTGCGGTCGACGAGCGTGATGTAGCCGTCGGCGTCGATCCGGCCGAGGTCGCCGGTGTGGAACCAGCCGCCCCGGAAGGCCTCGGCGGTGGTCGCCGGCTTCATCCAGTACCCGACGAACACGTTGGGTCCGCGCACCAGGAGTTCGCCGACGGTGTCGGCCGGGACGTCCCGGTCGTCGGCGTCCACGATGCGGGCATCGACGTGCATGGCGACCCGGCCGATTGATCCGGCCCGCGTCGTGATGTTGGCGGCGTCCAAGACCGAGACCATGGGTGCAGTCTCGGTCATCCCAAATCCCTCGGTGAAGGGGACGCCACGTTGCTGCATGAAGTCGATGACAGTCAGCGGCATCGGTGCGCCGCCGCCCATGGCCAGACGCAACGCGGAGAGATCGTAGGAGTCGAAGTCGGGCACCTGGGTCAGCGCCGACCACATCGCCGGCACCATGAACTGGACGGTGGCGCGGCTTTCGGCCATCGCCTTGAGCGTGCTCACCGGGTTGAACGACGGGAGGATCACGCTGGTCCCGCCGACGTAGAGCAATGGCAGCGTATGTACCCCGAGCCCGCCGATGTGGAACATGGGGGCGACTGCAACAGTCACGTCGCTGCCGGTCAGGCCTTGTTCGGCGCCCAGCACGTTGATGGCGTTCCACAGTAGGTTGTCGTGGGTGAGGATGGCGCCCTTCGGGCGGCCGGTGGTGCCCGAGGTGTACATGATGAACGCGGCGTCGCGGCCCTCGACGTCGCTGTCGAGAGGCTCGGGGGCGCCGCCGGAGAGCAGGTCTGGGTAGGCGATCTCGCCGTCGGCCGGGGCGCCCCCGGCCCGGACCGTGTGGCGGACCCGGACCCCCGGCTCGGCCAGCGCGCTGACCGCCGCCGCCGCGAGCGGCTCGTGGAACACGAACACGTCGGCGCCGGAGTCGGCGAGGATGTAGCCGATCTCCGGGCCTGCGAGTCGGACGTTGATCGGGATGGTGATGGCGCCGATCTTCGCGCAGCCGAGGAGGACCTCCATGAACTCGACCGAGTTCACCAGCAGTATGGCCACCCGGTCCCCCTTGCGGACGCCGAGACGCAACAGGTTCGAAGCGACCTGGTTGGTGCGCCGATCGAAGTCGGAGTACGTGAAGCTGGTGTCACCGCAGACGAACGCCGTGCGCTGCCCGTTGAGGAAGGCCCGTTTGGTGACCCACTGACCGATACCGCGATCCATGTTGATTTGCCTCCTCGGCAGTTTTGGTTGACAAATGCTCGGTAAGGCAGGACCCGGCCCCGGCGGGCGACCGATCACCACCGTCCGTCTTGTAGACCGAAGCGGACACGAACGGATGAAGGATGCTCAGTATGAGCGGGGCAGGTTCAGGCTGTGCTGAGCCACATAGTTGAGGATCATCTCTCGGCTGATCGGCGCGGTGCGCATCAGCCGCACCGGGCCCCAGAGAGTGGCCAGCCCGTACTCGGTGGCCAACCCGTTGCCGCCGTGGGTCTGGATCGCCTGGTCGAGGGCCAGGATGCCGGCCTCCGCCGCAGCGTATTTGGCCATGTTCGACGCCTCCGCGGAACCGGGGTCGCCGGCGTCGTGCAGTGAGGCCGCCCGCTGGGTCATCAGCCGGGCCAGCTCCAGCTGGATCTTGGCGTGCGCAAGCGGGTGGGACAGGCCCTGGTGGGCTCCGATCGGCACGTCCCAGACCTTGCGCTCGCGCGCGTAGGCCGACGCCTTGTCCAGCGCGTAGCGGCCGATGCCGTTGCCCAGGGCGGCGCCCATGATGCGTTCGGGGTTGAGGCCCATGAACACCTGACGCAGACCGTCGTTTTCCGCGCCGATCAGGTTCTCGGCCGGCACCCGCACGTCGTCGAAGAACAGCGTGAACTGCTTCTCCGGTGTCACCGCCTGCACCGGGATGAGGGTCTTGGTCAACCCGGGCGCGTCGGTCGGGACCACCAGCAGGCTCAGCCGTCCGCGGCCGCGGTCGTCGGTCGCGGTGCGGGTGACGACCAGGATGGCCTCCGCCTCGTCGACGCCGGAAATGTAGTACTTGGTGCCGTTGAGCACCCAATCCCCACCGACGCGCTTGGCGTGGGTGGAGATGTTGTGAGAGTTCGAGCCCGCATCCGGCTCGGTGATCGCGAACGCCATGATGATCTCGCCGCTGGCGATGCCCGGCAGCCAGCGCGCCTTTAGCTCGTCGCTGCCGAAAGCCTCGATGATCGTGCCGCAGATGGTGGGGGAGACCACCGTCATCAGCAGCGGGCAGCCGGCCGCGGCCAGTTCCTCACCGACGATCTGCATGTCGTAGATGCCGCCGCCACCGCCGCCGTACTGCTCGGCGATGTTGACCCCGAGGAACCCCTGCTTGCCCACGGCCTGCCAGAGTTCCGAACTCTTCTCCCCGCCGAGCGACTTGGCCACGTAGTAGTCGTGCCCGAAGTCCTTGGCGATCTCGGACACGGCCTTGCGCAGCGCTCGCCGTTCCTCGGTCTCGTGCAGTTCCATACCGCTCTCCTACTTCGAAGTCACCCGCCACCGGGGCCGGTGACGGGTCTGATGGTGCTCAATCCTCGTCTGCACTGTCGGCCGCTCCGACCACCGCGAGGGCATCGCCGGTGGACACCTGCTGACCCACCTCGACCGAGAGTTCGGCGACGATCCCGTCGATCGGGCTGGCGATGGTGTGTTCCATCTTCATCGCCTCCACCACGACCAAGGCCTGCCCGGCCGTCACGACGTCGCCCGCGGCGACGGGCAGCCGGATCACCGAACCCGGCATAGGCGCCGTCAGCGAGCCCGCCGGCTTGAGCGTGCTGGGGTCCAGGAACCGCGGTACCTGGGTGAACGCAGTGGACCCGGCAGGGCTGTCAACGTAGGCGATGTCGCCGTCGAGGACGACGTCGTAGCCGCGCCGTACCCCGCCGGTCTCCAGGACCACCCGGTCCGGCCGCTGCACGAGCACCCTGACGTCCTCGACCGGTTTGCCGTCGACTTCGACCTCGACGCCGTCGCGGAGCAGCGCATAGCCCACCCGACGCTCGCGGCCGTCGGCGGTCAGCCATCCGGTGGACTGCAGTTGGGACGGGTTGTTGCGCCACCCGGCAGGCAGCGTCGGCTGGACGGGGGCCGCCGCGCGGCGTCCCGCGACCTGGGCGAGTGTGGCCGCGATGGCGTGCAAGCCCTCCCCGTCGCGGTCGATGAGGGCTGCGCCGAGGTCGGCCACGTCGTGGCGGTCGAGGAACCCGGTGTCGGTGCCGCGTCCGGCGAACTCGTCGTGGCGCAGAACGCGAACCAGCAGATCCCGGTTGGTGGTGAGTCCGTGGATCCGGGCGCCGGCGAGCGCGGCGGACAGCGCGCCGAGCGCCTCGGCGCGGGTGGGCGCCCAGGCGATCACCTTGGCCAGCATGGCGTCATAGTGGTGGCTGACCACCGAGCCGTCGCGCACGCCGGAGTCCACCCGGACCCCGACGTGGTCGGGGATCTGCATCGTGCGCAGCGTTCCGGTCTGCGGCAGGTAGCCCTTCGTGGGGTCCTCGGCGTAGAGCCGGGCCTCGACCGCGTGGCCGGTGATCCGCGGCTTGCTCACCTCGGCAGGCAGTGGCCGACCCATCGCCACCAGCAACTGCAGGCGCACGAGGTCGAGCCCGGTGACGAGTTCGGTGACCGGGTGCTCGACCTGCAGCCGGGTGTTCATCTCCAGGAAGGCGAACGTCCCGTCGTCATCGCCGCCGTTCGCGTCGAGGACGAACTCGACCGTTCCGGCCCCGACGTAACCCACGGCCTGTGCCGCCGCGACCGCCGCCGCGCCCATCCGGGCGCGCAGGTCGTCGTCGACGACGGGCGAGGGCGCCTCCTCGATGACCTTTTGGTGGCGGCGCTGCACCGAGCACTCCCGCTCGAACAGCGAGACAACCGTGCCGTGCATGTCGGCCAACAGCTGGATCTCAACGTGGCGGGGACGCTGCACGTACCGCTCGAGGAACACCGTGCCGTCCGAGAACGCCGACATCGCCTCGCGCGAGGCCGAGGCCACGGCTCCGTCGAGGTCGTCGGCCGACTCGACAACCCGCATGCCGCGCCCGCCGCCACCCGCGCTCGCCTTGACCAGCAGCGGGTAGCCGATCTCGGCGCCGAGCTTGCGCAGCTTGTCGGGGTCCAGGCCGGTCGCGTCGCCGCCCGGGAGAACCGGCACGCCCGCATCGGCCATCATCGCCTTGGCCGTCAGCTTGGAACCCATCGCGTCGATGGCATCCGGCGGCGGGCCGACGAACACGAGCCCGGCGTCGGCGCAGGCCCGCGCGAAGCCGGCGTTCTCCGACATGAAGCCGTAGCCGGGATGCACGGCGTCGGCGCCGGTGAGGAGGGCGGCGGCGATCACCCGGTCACCGTCGAGGTAGGTCTCCGCCGGCGAGGAACCCGGTAGCCGGACGGCCTCGTCGGCATCGTCCACGTGCCAGGCGTCGGCGTCGGCGTCGGAGTACACGGCGACGGTCGCGATGCCGAGTTCGCGACAGGTGCGAAACACGCGTCGGGCGATCTCTCCCCGGTTGGCCACCAGCAGCTTCTTGATCACGGGCATCGCCATCACATCCGGAACACGCCGTAGCCACGCTGGCCACGGATCTCGCTGTTGTGGACCACGGAAAGGCAGAACCCGAGAACGGTACGGGTGTCGCGCGGGTCGATGATCCCGTCGTCGTAGAGCCTGCCGCTGTTGGCCAGCGCCAACGACTCACGCTCGATCTGGCCCTCGACGGCAGCGCGCATCTGGGCGTCGGCCTCCTCGTCGAACGGGAGCCCCCGGTCGGCGGCCGACTCGCGGGCCACGATCGACAGCACGCCCGCGAGCTGGGCCGGGCCCATGACGGCCGAACGCGAGTTGGGCCAGGTGAACAGGAAGCGGGGAAAGTAGGACCGCCCGCACATCCCGTAATTGCCCGCACCGTAGGACGCGCCCATCACGATCGTCAGGTGTGGGACAGCGCTGTTGGAGACGGCGTTGATCATCTTCGCGCCGTCCTTGATGATGCCACCCTGCTCGTACTCCGCGCCGACCATGTAGCCGGTGGTGTTCTGCAGAAACACCAGTGGCGTGTCGATCTGGTTCGCCAGCTGAATAAACTGGGCGGCCTTCTCCGCCTCCTCGCTGAACAGGATTCCGCGCGCGTTGGCAAGGATCCCTACCGGGTATCCGTGGATCGAGGCCCAACCGGTGACCAGCGAGGTGCCGTATAGCGGCTTGAACTCGTCGAAGGCGGACCCGTCCACGATTCGGGCGATGACATCACGTGGGTCGAAGGGAACCTTCGGGTCCACCGAAGCGATCCCGAGGAGTTGGTCGGGGTCTCGCAGCGGGGGGGTCGGTGGCTGTGTCGGGCCGGGCCCGAGCTTGCGCCAGTTCAGTCTGGCCATGATGCGCCGCCCGATCCGGATGGCGTCCTGCTCGTCCTCGGCCATGTAGTCGGCCAGCCCGGAGGTGCGGGCGTGCATGTCGGCGCCGCCGAGCGACTCGTCGTCGGACACTTCGCCGGTCGCCATCTTCACCAGCGGCGGACCACCGAGGAAGACCTTGGACCGGTTGCGGACCATCACCACGTAATCACACATGCCGGGGATGTACGCGCCGCCTGCCGTCGAGTTACCGAATACCAGCGCCAGTGTCGGCAGGCCCTGCGCGCTGTGCTGGGTGAGGTCGTTGAATAGCTGGCCCCCGGGCACGAAGATCTCGGCCTGCGTGGGCAGGTCCGCCCCGCCCGACTCGACGACGTTGATGATGGGCAGCCGGTTCTCGCGGGCGACTGCCATGCCCCGGAACACTTTTCGGAAGGTGTAGGGGTTCGAGGCTCCGCCGCGCACGGTCGGGTCGTGCGCGATGATCATCGACTCGACGCCTTCGACGATGCCGATGCCGACCACAACGCTGCCGCCCACCGGAAACTTCGTGCCCCACGCCGCGAACGGACAGAGTTCCAGGAAGGCCGTGTCGGGGTCGATGAGCAGCTCGACGCGCTCCCGAGCCAGCATCTTGCCGCGGCTACGGTGCCGGGCGACGTACTTCTCGCCGCCGCCACCGTTGGCCAGCGCCAGCTGTTCGGCGAGCGCATGGAGCTGCGCGATGAGTCCCTCGCGATTCTCGAGGTATACCGGCGCGCGGGTGTCGACCCGGTCGGGCAGGACGTCAATCAACTTTCCTCCAGGTGACATCAACGTCGATCTCCTGACACGCTACGTTATCGGTCATTAACATTCGACGACAATGGGGTCGACGTGGCAATCGTGCCGTCCCCGAGTGATCACAGCAGGAGCAACTCACATGAAACAGCCGGATCAGCGGGAAGCGGAGGCGGCCGCAGCCGACCCGTGGATGACGCCCGAGCGCATCTCGTTGCGCAACCTCGCGATGTCGTTCACCCAGAAGGAGATCGTTCCTCACCTGCAAGACTGGGAGGACGCCGGAGAGCTCCCTAGAGAACTCCACCGCCGCGCAGCCGCAGCGGGGTTGCTGGGCATCGGGTTCGCCGAAGAGATCGGTGGCTCCGGCGGTGACCTGCGCGACCTGGTGCTGCTCACCGAGGCCGTGATGGAGGCCGGCGGCTCGTCGGGCTTACTGGCCAGCCTACTTACGCATCACATCGCAGTGCCCCATATGGCCGCGCAGGGCGATCCCGAGCAGATCCGCAGCTTCGTGGCGCCGACCCTGGCCGGGGAGAAGATCGGCAGCCTTGGCATCACCGAACCCGACACCGGTTCTGACGTCGCCGGCATCCGCACTACCGCACGGCGCGACGGCGACCACTACGTGGTCAACGGTGCGAAGCTGTTCATCACCTCGGGTGTCCGCGCCGATTTCGTGACCACCGCCGTGCGTACCGGCGGCCCGGGCCCGTCGGGGATTTCTCTGCTCGTGGTGGAGCGTGGCGCCACGGGTTTCTTGGTCTCGCGGGCACTGAAGAAGATGGGCTGGCTGTGCTCCGATACCGCCGAACTCGGATTCACCGACGTGCGCGTGCCGGTGGTCAATCTGGTTGGCCCCGAAGGCAGCGGATTCCTGCAGATCATGCAACAGTTCCAGGTCGAACGTGCTTTCATCGCCGTCCAGTGCTACGCCACGGCCCAGCGCTGCCTCGACCTGACGCTGGATTGGGTGAAGAAGCGCGAAACCTTCGGTCGACCGCTATCCACCCGACAGGTGGTGCGGCACAAGATCGTCGATATCGCGACGGCCGTCGACGTCGCCCGTACGTACACCCGTGCCGCTGTGGACCGCATCGTCGCCGGAGACACCGACGTGCGGATGGTCTCGATGGCCAAGAACCAAGCCGTAGAGGCCTGCGCGCTCGCCGTTGACACGGCCGTCCAACTATACGGTGGCATGGGCTACCTACGCGAGACCGAGGTCGAAAGGCACTATCGCGATTCGCGCATCCTGGGTATCGGGGGCGGCACCACCGAAATCATGAAGGAGATCATCGCCAAGCAGATTGGCCTCTGAGTGAAGCCGCCATTCGACAGCAGGAGCGTCGGCTTGGCAGGTCGACGAGACGGACCTTCCACCGTTTCTAAGGTAAGTCAACGGTGTGTCACGACCCCTGCGGCCAATGCAGCCTCCGCCACCGGGAAATTGCCTCCGGAGTACCAGCTAGCCAAACTTATCAACCACGTAGCGGCGAGCCAGCGTCTCAGCAAGTCTACTCGTATGTTCGACGATGTCGACCTGACTTACATCGACCAGTAGTCCTGCGTGCCAAGCGCTGA
The DNA here is from genome assembly GCF_030519285.1 of Mycolicibacterium arseniciresistens. NCBI lineage: Bacteria > Bacillati > Actinomycetota > Actinomycetes > Mycobacteriales > Mycobacteriaceae > Mycobacterium > Mycolicibacterium arseniciresistens. The sequence goes on along the minus strand of NZ_JAUMSQ010000013.1, from coordinate 53,548 downwards.
TCAGTTCGACGAAGCCGCCGACCGCTACAAACGTGTCCATACGCAGAGCCATTTCGTCTGCGTCAGGCTTCAGATGCGGCTTGCTGGCGGCCATGACGAGCTGGGTTGCTTCCTGCAAGGCCACCGCTCGGCGATCTTGCAATGTTGAACTGCCGACGTGCTGTGTCAGCAGGATCTGTGCTCGCCCGGCATCCTGCGCGATGCGGAGAACAACGATCGAGATTGCGGCGCGAATGGTTTCGATCGGTGGTTGACCGACGCGTTCGGCAAATGTTGCCGAAACCTCGCCGAGCATCTCGTCCCGCACGTTGTCCCACGCTGCTACGAGCAACTCATCGCGCGTCTTGAACTCCTCGTAGAAATATCGGTCGTTCAGCGCGGCTCTGGAGCAGACCCCACGCATTGTCACGGCAGCCCATCCGCTTTCCGTCCAGATCTCCGTCGCCGCGTTCACTAGGCGCCGCCGCCGGTCAGCCCGTCGTTCGGCGCCAGTACGCCCGCCCCACCTTGCTGCCTTTGTCCGCACGAATACATCTTGACAAAGGCAGGAGCGCCGCATCAAACTGGTGGCAGGCGACCACAATTGTGTTCGCCGCCACCAGATGGCTGCAGGCCGGCTTGTCTCACAGGTCAGGCGTCGCCGTAATCTGCAAAGGATTCAGTAGTGATGGATATCTTGAGGTGGGACAGACCGCCTCGCCTGAGCCGCCGCGCCAACGCGGTCGTAACGGGAGCGGGCAGCGGAATTGGCCGTGCCTTCGCGGTGGAGCTCGCCCGTAGAGGTGGACGAGTGGTGTGTGCCGACATCGACCCGGTGCGTGCCAAGGAGACGGTCGGGCTCGTCGTCCAAGCCGGCGGCGAGGGGCTCGACATCGCATGCGATGTCACGGACGAAGAGCAGGTCCGCGAACTCGCCGACAGCGCCGAGAAGTGGTTCGGCGCGGCAGCCAGCCTGGTGATCAACAACGCGGGCATCGGAATCGGTGGCAATGTCATCGGCGCGACGCCCAAGCGGGACTGGGAAGCGACACTTTCAGTCAACTTGTGGGGAGTGATTTACGGCTGCGAGATCTTCGTACCGCGACTTCGTGCGAAGGGCAGCGGGGGAATTATCAACGTCGCATCGGCTGCAAGTTTTGGAGCAGCGCCCCGGATGGGTGCCTATAACGTCAGCAAGGCCGGCGTGCTCTCGCTATCCGAGACTTTGGCGGCCGAGCTGAGTGGTACTGGTGTGGCGGTGACTGTACTGTGCCCGACATTTGTCAAGACCAACATCGTCGATAACCCTGGTATTGAGGAGTCGGCCGCCAAGCTGGCAACGAATTTGATGAAGTGGACCGGCGTGTCGGCGGAATCGGTGGCGCGCAAAACGTTGGACGCGAACGATCGCGGTCAGTTGCACGTCCTACCCCAAGTCGACGCGAAGATTCTCTGGTTATTTAAGCGGGCAGTGCCTGCCACGTATACCCGTGCGCTCGGTTTGGTTGAGCGAATCGCGCGCTAAGTCATTCCAGACAAAGACAAAGGAGACTCCAATGGCATTCAAATACAGCGATATGCTCGAGACGATCAAGAATCGGCAGTGGGCGCTGGCCGACATCGATTGGGATGCGCCGGGCGCCGATAAAATCACTGATGAGCAGCGGCCCGAACTGAAGCAGTTCATGGCTGACGTGGTGTGGATAGAACACGTCGGTGCACGCGCGTTCGCCGCCATGGCGCCGAAAGCGCCGTTCGAGGCTCTAGGTGACATCTACCGGTATTTCCATGCCGAGGAGCAGCGGCACGCCAACGCGGAGCTGGCGCTCATGCAGCGGTGGGGGATGCTCGAGGAAGGGGAAATCCCGGTGCCGAACAAGAATATTCGACTGGTCATCGAGTGGATCGACCGATACGCCGAGGCCCTCCCGCTGACGGTGATCGGAGCGGCGATCCCAGCCTTGGAGACTGCGCTCGACGGAGCATTGCTCAAGTTCCTTCTCGACGAGGTGCAGGATCCGCTCTGCGCCGAGGTCTTCAACAAGGTCAACAACGACGAATCGCGGCACTTGGCAGTGGGATTCCAGGTTCTGAACGACCTCGGCGCCAGCCCCATGCGCATTCATGCGACTCAGACGATGGGGGCGCTCATCGACCCGAGAATCCTTCTCGGCGGCGTCCTCTACGTGCCGTTGCTCACCAGGATGTTGACCAATCTCAACGCCATGGGATTGTCGGAGGAGAAGCTCTACAACGCGGTGATGCGGTACGAGAACGTCGGAGATCGTAGTGAGTTCACGCGCCGCGTTCCGGGCTACCACATCTTGAAGGCTCACATGTCCGCCAGCATCAAGCGTTCTCAGCCATTGCATTTCATTTCGCAGCGGCTGGGTACCGCGATCGACCACTTCCCCACCGAGGTGCTCGGTAAGTCACCGACGTGGACAGAAGAGCTGACCTACGAACCGGTGGCCAGATGAGCGACACCACGACCGTCTTGATCGTCGGTGCGGGTTTCGCCGGCCTGGGAACCGCAATCCGGTTGCTACAACAGGGTATCGACGATTTCGTTGTCCTTGAACGTGCCGACGAGGTGGGTGGTACCTGGCGGGACAACACCTATCCCGGCGCGGCGTGCGACATCCCGTCGCTGCTCTATTCCTACGGGTTCGAGCAAAATCCGGACTGGTCCCGCGCGTATTCGGGCAGCGCCGAGATCCTCGGCTACATCAAGACGATGGTCGACAAGTACTCGCTGTCGCGTTTCATCCGGTTCGGAGTGAACGTCACCGGTCTGGAGTTCGACGAGGAAAGCGCACTGTGGACGGCGCAGACAGCTGACGGCTCGCAGTTCACGGCGCGCACCGCAGTGATGGCCAGTGGGCCGCTGGCGAATGCGAGCCTGCCGGACATCCGCGGACTGGACACCTTCGATGGTCACAAGATCCACAGTGCGCGTTGGGATCACGACTACGACATGAGCGACAAACGTGTCGCCGTGATCGGCACCGGAGCCAGCGCTGTTCAGATCATTCCCGAACTGGTGAAGACTGCGCGGTCGGTCAAGGTCTTCCAACGCACCCCCGGCTGGGTCCTCCCTCGGCCCGACTTCTCCCATCCGCAGTGGGTGCGGACGGCGTTTCGTCGCTTGCCTCGCGTGCAGAACGTCGGACGGCAGGCGTGGTTTTGGGGCCACGAGCTCATGGCCGTCGGCATGGTCTGGGATACCCCGGTCACCACTGGCATCCAGCTACTGGCGAAGGCGAATTTGCGGAGGCAGGTATCGGATACTTGGCTCAGGCGCCAGCTGACGCCGAACTTCCGTGCCGGCTGCAAACGGATGCTGATGAGCAGCGATTACTACCCCGCTCTTCAGCGCGACAACTGCAAGCTCGTCTCATGGCCGATCGCGACCCTGTCGCCGAATGGCATACGGACCGCAGATGGCATCGAACACGAACTGGACTGCATCGTCTTCGCCACCGGCTTCGATGTATGCAAGGCTGGCACACCTTTTCCCATCCGAGGCGCGCATGGTCGTGAGCTCTCCGACGAGTGGTCCCAGGGCGCCTATGCGTACCGGAGCGTCACCGTCGCAGGCTATCCCAATCTTTTCTTCACCTTCGGACCAAATTCAGGGCCCGGCCATAACTCGGCCCTCGTGTACATGGAGGCCGAGATCAACTACATCGTCAAAGCCATCGGCGCGATCATCGCGAATGATCTCAGTACGCTCGAGGTCCGCGAAGATCGGCAAAATAATTACCACGGCGAGGTACAGCAGCGGTTGGGAAGTACGACTTGGAATTCGGGTTGCAAGAGCTGGTACCTCACGAATGACGGATACAACGGCACCATGTACCCCGGTTTCGCCACCCAGTTCAAGCGCGCACTGTCCAAGGTCGACATGGGTGATTATGTAACGACCCCGACAACCGCACGAACTGAGCACCACCCAACCGAACACGCCCAAAACGGCTCGAATGTGGCCAAGGTTGCCCAGGGCCGCAAGGCCAAGGTAGCCCAGGGCCGAAAAAGCGCAGGCGCCCTGCCAACGCGGTCTGACGTCAAAGCCGACATCCTGGACGTGGGCGTCGGGAAGGTACCGCCTAAGCGCGCAGCCTCGAGAGTGAGGAAAGACGCTTGAGTGTCCATGTTGCGGGCGACGAGAATGCCCCCACCTCCGGAGCCCCTACGTACGAGGTCCCCACCCACGAGATATTGGTCATCGGAGCTGGATTCTCCGGGATCGGAGTGGGCATCAAGCTGCTGAAGGAAGGTTTCTCGGACTTCCTCATCGTTGATGAGGCCCAAGGGGTGGGTGGAACCTGGTACTGGAATACCTACCCGGGGATTGCAGTAGACATTCCGTCATATAGTTACCAATTCTCCTTTGAGAAACGCCCGTCGTGGTCCCGTACCTATGCGCCGGGGATCGAACTGAAGAACTACGCGAAGCATTGCGTGAAAAAATATGGCCTCGCGTCGCGCATCCGCTTCGGAGTCACGGTTGTGAGGGCTGAGTTCGACGAAGAATCGACATTGTGGCGTTTGTTTACCTCGACGGACGAGGAACTGACAGCGAGGTTCGTCATCAATGCCTCCGGGGTTCTCACGCGACCAAAATCGCCGGACATACCGGGGGTCGGGGACTTCGGCGGGGTCACGATGCACACGTCGCGCTGGGACCACCAGCAGACCCTCACCGGAAAGAGGGTCGCCGTCATCGGGACGGGCGCCTCGGCGGTGCAACTGATCCCCTCGATAGCCAAGGACGTGGACACACTCACCGTCTTTCAGCGCACCCCGATATGGTGTCTGCCGAAATTCGACTTCGCGGTGCCCCGCCCGCTGAGTGCTCTTCTCCGGCTCGCACCCGGAGCGCAGATCGCCGCGCGGGGAGCCAGCCAGGCCTTTGTCGAACTCACCTTTCCCGTCGCAGCGCACTTCCATACCGCCATACCGCTGGCGTCGGCGATCGAGCGTGCAGCGATCAGCTATATGCGTCGGCAGGTCACCGACCCGGTCGTTCGGGAGAAGCTGACGCCGCGTTACGCGCTGGGCTGCAAGCGACCAAGCTTTCACAACGAATATTTGAAGACGTTCAACCGCGAGAACGTCCTTCTTGAAACCAACCCCATCACCCGGGTGGATGAGACCGCGGTAATTACGGCCGATGGCGTCAGACACGAGATCGACGTGCTCGTCCTGGCAACGGGATTCAAGGTCATGGAATCGGACAGCATGCCCACCTACTCGCTCAGAGGTGTCGCCGGCCGAGACCAGGCACAGTGGTGGGACGAGAACCGACTCCAGGCATATGAGGGAGTCAGCGTGCCAGGATTCCCGAACCATTTCTCAGTGTTTGGCCCGTACGGATACAACGGGTCGTCCTACTTCGCACTCATCGAGGCACAGGCGGGTCACATTCTCCGTTGCCTCCGGCATGCCAGGACGGCCGACTCGAACTACGTCGAGGTACGCGAGGAGGCGAATCAACGCTTCTTCGCGGAGATGCTGGCACGGCGGCATACGCAGGTCTTCTGGCAGGACAGCTGCGCGGGCGCGAACAGCTATTACTTCGACAAGCATGGGGACGTGCCTCTGCGTCCCACGACGACGGTCGAGTCGATCTGGCGCAGTCGACGATTCGACTTGGCCGACTACCGTTTCGAACGGCGACCGGCGAAAAAGGCGGACACTGCCCCACAGAAGGTGGACACCGCCGGATGAGTTCACCTGCCAGGCCGAATCCGAGCATGGCGAGCCACCTGGTCGCGGCAACGGCGCGAGGCGTTCTTCGACCTCTCACGCAAGTGATTCCGGCCAACGACCATGGCTTCGCGGTCATGGACCGCGTGCTACGGGGAACACTCGTGGTGTCGCGGCCAAGGCGCGCAATCAGTGTCGAGAAGGTAGACACGCCCTTCGCCGGTGAACGTGTGCGAGGCGACTGGGTCAAGGCGGCCAACGTGGCCTCGGATGCTCCGCCGATTCTTTATATACACGGCGGCGCATTTTCTATGTGCTCTCCCGAGACCCACCGTGGCCTCATCAGCGAACTGTCCGCGGCCGCCCGCAGGCCGGTATTTGCCGTGCGCTATCGATTGGTCCCGAAATATCCCTTCCCGGCGGCCGCAGATGATGCACTGATCGCCTATCGATGGTTGACAGAGGGAAGCGCGATCACCGCGTCTTCTGGCACGGTGGCGCTCGCCGGCGATTCCGCAGGCGGCCAGCTTGCTGCGGCGACGGCGCTTGGCGCTCGGGAACATCGACTGCCGACGCCGGATGCCATGCTGCTGATGTCGCCGGTGCTGGATTTGACATGCCAACTCGCGATGGACCGTGATCTGCGCAGACGGGACCCCTTTGCGTCCGCCATCTCTGCGTCGAGAACAATTGGTCTGTACGTGGCGGGCGCCGATCCAGCCGACCCGAGGATAAGCGTGCTCGATGCTGATCTCACGGACATGCCACCAACTTTGATTCAGGTCGGCGGACGAGAGATGTTGCTCGACGACTCCAGAGTCTTTGCCAAACGTCTGCAAACTGCAGGGGTCTCCTCGCAGTTGCAAGTTTTCCGCGGCCAGATCCATGTCTTCCAGGCGATGTTTCGCCTACTGCCAGAAGCACGTGAGGCCCTCAGGCTCGGTGGCGAGTTCTTGGCTACTTCGGCCACCGTCCGTTGACAGCGTCCCTGCGCACGCCTTGACCACGAGGCGCCCCAGCACGAAGGTTGTATGAGCTAACGATGAAACCCGTGAAACGTGAACCAACCCAGGACAATCCCCCTGGTAACCCCTCGATCGTCATCATCGGCGCTGGCTTCGCCGGAATTACCCTTGCACTTCGCCTCAAACGCGCAGGGTTCGACAGGGTCCTCATTGTCGAAAAGGGCGATGGTGTCGGGGGAGTCTGGCGGGAGAACACCTACCCAGGGGCGGCCTGTGACGTCCCGTCGCAGTTGTACTCGATCTCCTCGGCGCCGAATCCCAGGTGGGGTCGGCGTTACGCAGAACAAGGCGATATCCTCGCCTACCTTCGCCGCGTCGCCGACGAAAGTGGTTTGCTGTCCCTCCTTCGGACCAAAACCGAAATCGCTAAGGCGGCCTTCGATGAGCGCACGAACACATGGCGTCTGACCACGACTACCAGTCAGGAATTGGAGTGCGATGTCGTCATTTCGGCCGTGGGCCAGCTGTCCCGACCCTCAGTTCCTGATATTCCTGGAATCTCGGGCTTCGCGGGCCCGTCGTTTCATTCCGCGAATTGGGACCACGATCTGAATCTCAGCGGCAAGCGGCTTGCGGTCGTCGGCACCGGCGCTAGTTCGGTGCAGTTCGTCCCGGTGGTCGCCGCAGGCGCTGAGCACTTGGACGTTTTCCAACGGTCAGCCCCATGGGTGCTGCCCAAATTCGACCGTCAGTACGGTGGGCGGCATCACCAACTGCTGCGCAAGTTGCCCATTCTGCGGCTCAGCGAACGTCTGATGATTTGGACGATATTCGAGTTCTTGGCGTTGGCACTCGTCGACGCGAAGCCAGTAGCGCGAGTCTTGGGAGTCATCGCCCTCCGGCACCTAGGTCGCCAGGTGTCGGATGCCCGGCTGCGTTCCCACCTGACGCCGGACTATGCGCCCGGGTGCAAGAGGATTCTGTTCTCCAGCGACTATTACCCCGCGCTCGCACGTCCCAACGTTTCATTGGTCACCGACGATATCCGGGCAGTAGAACCTGGCGGAATCCGCACGGTGAACGGCGACTTCCACGCCGCCGACGTGATCATCTACGGCACTGGCTTCAGTGCCACCGAGTTTCTTTCCCCGATGGAGGTCTACGGCCGCTCGGACCGGAAATTGTCGGACGTGTGGGCGGATGGCGCGCACGCCTACTACGGCCTATCGGTGCCAGAGTTTCCGAATTTCCTCATGATGTACGGGCCCAACACCAACGTGGGATCCGGGTCCATCGTCTACATGCTCGAATCGCAGGCCCGACACATCGTCAGGTTGATGAAGGTTCTCCGTGCCCATCCAGGAAGTGTTATCGAGGTCCGTGCCGATGTGGAGAAGCGCTTCAACGACCGGTTGAGTCGCCGCCTGGACAGATCCGTGTGGACTATGTGCACGAGCTGGTATCGCTCGGCGCGGGGGTCGATCTCTACCAACTGGCCCAGCCCGACCTTCTTGTATCGCCTTCGTGCGCGCAGGCCGAAGCGGCGCGCTTACGTCCTGTCGCGTCCCGCGCCCGCGAACTCGTCGCGCAGGGGGACACCCGAGCCGGCCAACACCCATCTGGCCGACATGCCCTATGCCCCAAGCGGGGCCGATAGCGTCGACTAGTGGCGGCTCTGTTCAGTGACGGGTATCCGAGGACGGCGGGGAGTCGCTGACATTCGAGCGGCAACTGTGACCGCCGTTGACAGGGTGGTCACCGGTGTAAACGATGGGTGAAATCCTTCCGATAATGCGAGAAACAACATCAAGGGGGCACTCGATGACCAAATCGCCGTCCGGTTCGGCAAGCAAGTCCCGTGACCGGCTGTTGTCGGTACTACTGAATCCCCTCCCGCAGCGCGTCGAGCGCGCTATCCAGGAGTGAGTCGACGATGGCCGGTTCGCGAACTTGCCGCGCCGCCGACCGGTAGCGGATTGAAGCCAGTTATCGGCGATCAGGGATTGCCTCTCGTTGGCCTTCGCCCGGAACTTACCGGCGGCACGCTCGGGGCAGAATGGTGATTTACTCGCCGCGCTATGTGAGGCGCGCGCCAGGACGGCGAACGCTTCACTGATGCGGACAGCATAAATCAAATGATCTTTCTGATGATGGCCGCTCATGACACGTCAACGATCACCACTGCCGCTGTGGCGTACTTCTTGGCGAAGAATCCTGAATGGCAGGATCGACTTCGTGCTGAGTCTGACCGTCTAGGCGACGATCTGTCGGACATTGAGGACCTGGAGGGGCTTACGGCGATGGACTTGGTCATCAAGGAGTCGCTCAGACTAGTTGCACCGGTACCGTTGGTTATGCGTAAGACGGTGACCGACACCCTAATTGATGGCTACTACGTCCCCTCCGGAGTGCTCGTCGTCATCACGCCTGCGGTCAACCACTTTGCGCCCACAGTGTCGACCGAGCCGGACCGGTTTGACCCAACGCGACTCGAGCCGCCACGGCGCGAGGATCAGGCCCACCGCTTCGCCTGGCTTCCGTTCGGAGGAGGCGCGCACAAGCGCATCGGGATGCACTTCGGCACCTTGGAGGTGAAGGCAATACTGCACGAGATGCTGCGGGAATTCACCTGGAGTCTGGATGACGGCTACCGCGTTCGGTGGGACAATACGTCCCTGCCTGTTCCCTGTCGACGGCCTACCTATTACGTTGTGTCGCCGATGATATCTAGGTCATTCCACGAGACTTTTGAGTGCTTAGCCGAGCACATCGCCCTTACAGGGCGCCGGCGGAATCGACGCAGTCCTCCAAGTGGCCTCGGAGATCCTCAACAAACCCCGGCGAACCGTAGTCGGCAAACCTACGCAAACTGCCGGAAAGGATGGTCATGCTAGAACCATCAACAGCCGTCGTCACAGGAGCAGGTCGAGGGATTGGTCTGGAGATCGCGAGACAACTCGCCGCTGCCGGTCACAAGGTTTTGCTCACGGATGTGGATGGCGACGCAGCGGAGCGCGCTGCCACCGAGGTCGGCGGTGGCGCTTGGAGCGCCACGCACGACGTACGAGATCCGTCGGGTCATCGGGAAGTCGCTGCTCAGGCTTTAGCCGCTGGCCCTCTGGCGGTGTGGGTAAACAACGCTGGGATCCTACTCGCGGGTAACAGCTGGAGTCACAGCGATGCCGAGATTGCGTCGATCCTCGATGTCAATGTACGAGGTGTCGTTGCCGGCTCACACGCGGCAGTTGTCGCTATGGGCGCGGGTGGGGGCGCGATCCTCAACATCGCGTCCCTCTCGGCTCTGGCGCCCATCCCTGGATTAGCGATGTACGCAGCAACCAAAGCGGCCGTATTGTCGTTCACCACATCGCTGCAGGGCGACCTTGACCATGCGGGATTGCCAATCCACGCACGGGCGCTATGCCCTGACGTGGTAAGTACGAAAATGGTCACCGACCGGGTTGCCGACCCTGGGGCGGCGCTTCTGTTCGCCGGACCGCGTCCAATGGATGCTGCGGCCGTGGCCCGCGCGGGACTCGAGTTGCTGGAGAGTCGCCAGATATTCCGGGTAGTTCCTCGGTGGCGTGGCGTAGTTGCGCGCACTAGCGATGCTGCGCCGTCGCTTGGATTGAAAGCTTTCGCGTTGATGCGCGGCGTCGGTGAGCGGCGCCAACGCAATCATCGTTGATGGCGGTGTCGAAGACGGAGGGTTTAGCGTGGGGAGGCTCGAATTGTACCTGGTCAGGTTTTCGGTTCGCAGAGTGGTAAGTGGGGATCAAGCTGGAATCCCAGTTCCTGCAGCCTGTCATTGATTATCAACCAGGTTTGCCGTGTCAACCGAATGACGAGTTCGTCACGAGTGGAGTCGCGATGGTCCAGCCACCATAGGACCGAAGCGTCCATCAAGCCCATGATGGCGGCGACATTGCGGTCTGCCGCCTCTGAGTCCTCGCCGTAGCGAGGAAAGTAACGGGCACCCGCGACGGCGAGTTCAGAGGCGAATGCGCTGCTGCCGGGCGCGGTCTTCTCGGTGCTGCGCCGATAGTGTCGGTTCACCAGGAACCGATAGAGGTTGGGGTGTTCGTCAGCCCACATGACGTGCTGAGTGACCGGCGCGCGTATCACGTCTAGCGGCGATCCCTGGACATCCAGAGTTAGGCGAATCTTCGCAGTGAGTTCGCGGTGGACGTGACGAGCCACGGCAAGATCGAGTTCTTCTTTACTTGCGAAGTGGCGGTAGAAGTGTGTGCGTCCCAAACCGGCCTTGTCTGCGATTTGGCCCGTGAGTGCGTGGGGCCCGTTCTCTTCGATTGCGCTGAGCGCCGCTTCGATGATCTGTTCACGACGTAGTTCACGGCCCGGCAACCTACTGGCCGCGCGGCGTACCGCTGTGGTGTCCACCCAGTGCTGTCGCTCCACGATGTCACCGTAACGCCCCGCGCTCTGGAAAGTTCTGGGTACGTGTTGTACCCGGCGTGCGATTCGTGGTACACCATGTACCCACAGGCGAAGCGAGACCATTGCGGGATCGGTGCGCAAGCAAACACAGTGAGGACTTTGTAATGGCAGCCAACCGCTCTAGCTGGATGGACGACGACCTCGACGCACTGCGGGATTTGGCACGTACGTTCTGTGAGAAGGAGGTCGCGCCGCACAGTGCCCGCTTCATCGAGCAGCACCACGTGGATCGGGACCTGTGGACCCGGGCGGGTGATCTTGGGTTGCTGTGCATGTCAATCCCCGAGCAGTACGGCGGAGGTGGGGGAACGTTCGCTCACGAAGCAGTCTTGATTGAGGAACAGGCCCGCATCGGCGATTCGGCATGGGGCGCGCCGCTTCATAGTGGAATCGTCGCCCACTACCTGCTCGAGTACGGCACCGATGAGCAGAAGGAACGCTTTCTTCCCAGACTGGCAACTGGTGAGATGGTTGGCGCGATTGCGATGACGGAGCCGGGCACTGGCTCCGATCTCCAATCTGTCACGACCAAGGCATCGCGCGTTGGAGACGAATACGTTGTCAACGGTTCCAAAACGTTCATCACCAACGGCGCTCAGGCCGACCTCATCATCGTCGTTGCGAAGACCGACCCCAGTGCCGGAGCGAACGGAATCTCGTTGGTTTTGGTCGAAGGCGATCGACCGGGCTTTCGGCGGGGTCGGGTGTTGGACAAGGTCGGTCAGCGCGGACAGGACACCTCCGAGCTCTATTTCGAAGATGTGCACATTCCGGTTGAGAACCTCCTGGGTACGACTGAAGGCCAGGGGTTCATTCAGTTGATGCAGCAACTTCCCCAAGAGCGATTGATCCTTGCGCTTGGTGCAGTGACAGTACTAGAAACAGCGCTCGAGTTCACTGTGGAATACACCAAAGATCGGCATGCCTTCGGCAAGCCCGTCTTCGCCTTCCAAAACACCAAGTTCAAGCTCGCCGAGGTCGCCACCGACGCCCACATCAGCCGCGTTTTCATCGACGACTGCGTCGCCCGCCATCTGCGCGGTGAACTCGACATCCCCACCGTCGCGATGGCGAAATGGTGGACTACTGAGCGTGCGATGGTCGCCCTTGATGACTGCTTGCAGCTCCACGGCGGCTACGGCTATATGACCGAGTATCCCATCGGCAGGATGTGGGCCGATGCTCGCGTTCAGAAGATCTACGGTGGGACAAACGAGATTATGAAGGAGATCATTGCTCGGTCGCTTTAGATCGAATTCGACCGCTAGATTGGTTACGAGGGGCCGCGATAGCGAGGTGGCGTTCGCTTATCAAGTCGGTGGTGACTGTTCATTAGGCGGTCACTGTTCACTAGGCGGATACCCGGCGAGCTCGCTTCAAACGGGGGCCTTACTCGGCCGGCCTGGGCGCGCCGCGCCCGAGACAGGTTGACCTTGCTGCTGACGCCCTTCAGACGATATGCGCCGGCGGACGACCACCGGAGGCCTGCGTCGTCGACGATCACCCGCGTGGAGTCCCACCAACACTGCGCCTGGCCGCGCCGCCGCGCTCACTCGGCTGGCCAGGTTCACGGGGTTGCCGAACCAGTCGCCCGCGCGCGAGACCGCTGACCCGGACGCCACGCCAATCCTCAAGGAAGGCAGGTCATTTGCTGACGCGCTGTCGATCAGGTCCAGCATCGTCGTCACCAGCGGCGTCGGTCGTGATGAGACCAGCATGACCGCGCCCCGAGGGTTTCACGAATCTCAACCGGTGGGTTGGCAGCCTCGCGCGCAGCAGTCGCGAGTCGATTCGCGAGCCTCTCCAAATCGTCGGGCTGAAGCTTTCAACATGTTCAGCGCGCGAAGCCACGCATCATCTCCGTGGCCTGCCCGATGCCTTCCGTGAGGGCCCGCAATATGGCGACTGTTTCGTCTGGATTCCGGTTTCCGTGCTCAGCTCGCGCAGAGAGACGTACCGTCCCTCATCACCCAGTACGCGGCTTGTAGGAAGAAGGAGAGGGGTTGGGGCCACCAGTCGGCTTTGATCAATCGTGAAGCCCTGGGCATGCAGCCAGGCAATTAGATGAGTCCTTTCCTGGCGGCTGTCGCCCTCAAGACCGTCGTGCAGACATACTGAGCGAGGTCGTCTTCGTGTGTTGCTGACACCCTGGACCTGCTTAGTGCTGCGGCGTACCGGGACGCGGACAGGATGGTTCAGTGTTCACGCCGCGCACCTGGTGACTCGACGCGGGGACGCCGAGCACGGCGTGACCCATCGCAACGAGCAGCGCAGAGGTCTGTTCGGGAGCCAGGCCAGTGCCGCGGTAGTGCAAGATCGATTGAATGGCTCCGATCGCTCCATGAACCATCGCCCGAAGTTCAATCTCATCGACCGCGGGCCGCAATTCTCCGACGAGGTGTACCCACTCTTCTAGATAGAGTCGCTGCTTTCGGCGCAACCGGCTCTGGTGCTGATCCGACAGATTGTGCACTTCGCGGTAATACACCATTGCCAGCTCGCGTTGATCCATTACCAAGGCGACTTGGTCTGACACCAGCAGGGTCAGCGCCTCCGCCTCGTCGCGGGACTGCTCGACGATCGCCGTCGCACGCTTAAGGAGTTTGTCCACCACTCGCTCGAAGAGGGCCGCCAGTAGATCGCTCTTACTGTTGAAATGGCGATAGATGGCCGGCCCGACAACCCCTGATGCAACGCCGATGTCGGCCATGGAGACAGCGTGGTAGCCCCGCTCGGCAATCAACTCGGTGGCAGAGGCGAGAATCCGTTCCCGACGTTCGCCGCCGACCCGGGTACGTCCGGCAACGACCACCTTGTTCACTACTACCTTCCTTCGCTCGCAACCAGGGCTCGCGCAGCACTGCAGCGCCGGGAGCTACACTACGAACGTTAACACCTGCTCACAATCCCAGGTTGAGTTGAAATGTAGACGCCCAGTGGCAGGTGGCTGGCGCCTGCGCGTGTGATCCCCATTCGTGGATGTGCCCGCTCATTGGCCAAGATCGGCAACCGCGTGGGCAGATCGCTGCGCCCTCTTTGGATGTCCAGTTCGGCAAGGAACTGGACAAAGCCATCTCTCCGTCTGCCGGACGCTGTTGGCGTCATCCGATCGTCATCACATCGTTCGGCAACACGGCTTTGGCAAAGGGGCTACGTCAAGCAGCAGGCAGAGGACGGCGACTTGATTGGCGATACGTCGACAGAGTGGCCCGGCTACTCCAAATTCGGGATTTGTCAGGTCGCGCCGACAAGGGATTGCGGTATGTCCACGATGCGGGAGCGCAGGTACTCGCACAAGCCCTTCGCCTGGGCATCCGGCCGGGTCGAGGATGCCACGCCTTCCCCCAGCAGCCCGTGCACCACAACGTTGAGCGCACGCAGGTTGGGCAGCTCGAATCGCTCTATGCGCAGCTGCGCAGCCTCCGGGCCGAGCAGCCCGCGCAGTCGCTCGACGGTTAAGTGCTCGCGCACCCAGGCATAGCCGGCGTCGTCGCGGGCCCAGAGACCAATATTGGCGTTGCCGCCCTTGTCGCCGGACCGCGCGCCCAGAACCGCGCCCAGCGGCGCGCGGCATGTCGGCTCGGTCGGCGGCGCGGCTGCCGCGCTGCCCCGGACCTTCGCGGCCGGCACGCTACCGGTCGGCGGATCGGCGATCCTCCGGCGCTCACCGTTGGGCAGCACCACGACCTGCGTCACGCTCGACCGGGGCACGGTCGCTGGGCGATACACGCCGAACACTGACTCCGACGTGGGTGGCGTGGTGGTGTGGAAGCCGGCATACCCGGCCAGAGCGATCTCCATGATTGCGCTCGAGAACGCCCGGCCGACCTTGCGCGGGTCGGTGTCCTTGACCGTGATCCGCAAGTGCGCGCACGCCTGGTCGTTGGTGGGGGCGTCCGGTGTGTCGAAACGCAGAAACCGGACGTCGACCTCGGCGAAGGATCCCCGGCCGCCGAGGATGTCGAACAGCTGCTGCTGCGCGAACGCGGCTTTCGCCTCCAGGTCCAAGCCGGTGAGCACCATCGTCATGGTGTTCCGGTAGCCCCCGACCTCGTTCAGCGCCACCTTGAGCGTCTCCGGTGGCGGGCTGCCGGTGACACCCGTGATCGCCACCCGGTGCTCGGCCTGCTGGGCCAGCGAGATCGTGTCGAAGTGAGTCACCACGTCGGGCCCCAGATAGGCCGGCTCGGCGATCTCGTAGAGCAGCTGGGAGGTGACCGTACCGACCGACACCAGCCCCCCGGTGTCGGCGTGCTTGGTGATCACCGACGAGCCGTCGGCCGCCACCTCCGCGATCGGGAAGCCCGGGTAGCGACGGTCGGTGATCTCGTCGAGGAAGGCGTAGTTGCCGCCCGTGGCCTGTGGTCCGCATTCGATGACGTGGCCGGCCACGACGGCACCGGCGAGCCGGTCCCAGTCGGTGCGCTCCCACCCGTGCCACCAGGCGGCCGGGCCGACGACCAGCGAGGCGTCTGTCACCCGTCCGGTGACGACGACGTCGGCGCCCGCACCCAGCGCTTCGGCGATACCCCAACCCCCGAGGTAGGCGTTGGCCGAGACCGGCTTGACCTCACCGACCGCAGGGGTGATCGCGGAGAGGTTCCCGCGCAAGTCGTCACCTTCGATGTGGGCGATCCGGACGGTGATACCGAGCCGGTCCGCAAGCTCGCGCAATCTGACGGCCAGCCCGGCCGGGTTGAGCCCACCGGCGTTGGCCACGATCTTGATACCGCGGTCGGAACAGGTGCCCAACACCTGCTCCATCTGGGTCAGGAACGTGCGCGCGTAACCGCCCGCCGGATCCTTCGCCTGGGCCTTCGCCAGGATGAGCATCGTCAGTTCAGCGAGGTAGTCCCCGCACAGCACGTCGATGCTCTGCTCGCCCGTCCCGCCCTCGACCATCTCCCGCGCCGCGGCGATCCGGTCGCCGTAGAAGCCCGAGCAATTTCCGATGCGTACCGGGTCCCTCACGACACACCTCCGTCGAACTGTCCTGCGGTGCGCCCGCCACCGGGAGGTCCGGCGAAGGCCTGCGCGATGGAGAGCCACTGGTCGGCGAGCGGACCGGTGACGTGCAGTGCGGTGTCGTCGCGATGCCTGCGCTGGGTGACGAGCAGGCAGAAGTCGTGCGCAGTGCCGGTGACCCGGTTGGGCACGCCGTCGGGGCCCCAGGTCCACAGCGTGCCCCCCGGTGCGGTGAGCTCGACACGGACGGGTTCCTCGGGCACCTCCAGGCCGTTGGCCATGTAGCTGAACGCCCGCGCTCCCACGCCGATGTGGGCGACGTGGCGCAACCGGGCCGAGGGCACACGGGTCACTCCCAGCGCGTCGGCGATGTCCTGACCGTGCGCCCAGGTCTCCATGATCCGCGCGGTCAGCGAGGAAGCCGCGCTCATGGGGAGGCCGAACCACGGCACCCGCATCGAGGGGTCGATCGCTGCGAAGGCAGCGACGAGGGCGCGGCGCGCGCCGTCGAACCAGGACAGCAGCTCCGCTGTCGGCAT
Source organism: Mycolicibacterium arseniciresistens (assembly GCF_030519285.1). NCBI lineage: Bacteria > Bacillati > Actinomycetota > Actinomycetes > Mycobacteriales > Mycobacteriaceae > Mycobacterium > Mycolicibacterium arseniciresistens. Next base: position 36,930 of record NZ_JAUMSQ010000013.1, on the reverse strand, counting down.
CGGCCGGTAGCGCTCGGCGATGGTGTCCGGGGAGATCCGGCCGTCGGCGAGCATGGGCAGCACCTCGGCCGTGAACCCTTCGGGGTCGGTGGCTGAGCGCACCGCGGCGTCGTCGAAGAACGCAAGATGGCTGATCTGATCGCGGACCGCCCAGCCTGCCGCGGGGGTGGGCGCGTCCCACCCGGCTTGCCCCTCGGGCAGCTCGGCGATCAGTGACCACAGCTCGGCCGTTTCCGCCCCGATGTCGGTGATCAAGGACTCCATCGGCACGGCCACGTCTAACGTCCCTTCCAAACCGGTGTGCGCTTCTCGCGGAACGCGGCGGGACCCTCTAGCGCGTCGGCGCTGAGGTACACCGGCTCCCATATCTGGTCGGCGTGGGCGTAGGCCTCCGTCAGGTGGTGCGCTGCGGAGAGGTATACGGTCTTTTTTGCCGCGAGTACGGACAGCGGTGCGTTGGAAGCGATCCGCAGGGCGATCTCCTGAACTCGTACCCGCAGCTCCGCTGCGGGCACGACCTCGTTCACCATGCCTACCTCGCGGGCGCGCTCGGCAGTGATCGGGTCGCCGGTCATCAAAATCTGCAGCGCAATCCGCGGCGGCAGCAGCCACGACAGCGGGACAGCCCATGGCGAGCCGCGGCCTACCTTGACCTCGCTGACCGCGAACCTGGCGTGCTCGGCTGCGATGACGAGGTCGCACTGCTGGGCCAGTAGGAATCCGCCGGCGAAGGCGACGCCGTTCACCGCGGCGATGGTCGGCTTGGCGACCTGGATGTTGCGCCCGAATTGCGGCGCGAAGTCTGGCGGCGGAACCGTGAGCGCCGTCTCCGCCATCTCTTTAAGGTCCCCTCCGGCGCAGAACGCCTTATCGCCTGCCCCGGTCAGCACCAGAACCTTGGCGGAGTCGTCGGCGTTGAAGCGGTGAACGCTGTGGAACAGTCCCTGCCGGACCGCCCCGTTGAGCGCGTTCCGTGCCTCGGGGCGATTGATCGTCAACCAGGCCACCCCGTCGACGACCTCGTAGGTGATCGCTTCCTCGCTCATCAATCCCCGTCCTGATCGGCACCCGCCCTCCCGATGTGAGGGCTCGTTCACTCGCAGTACGTTACCCGGCAGAATGTCGCGAGGACCAGTTGGTGAGCGAACGCGTTGCGTCCGGCGGCGCAACCCGACCGGCGTGGCCAGCTCCGTAAATGTTGGGTTCGCCACCTCGTCGGCCGCATTCGGTTCGAGCGATTGACGAGATCGGATCCCAAGGCCGCAACACGGGGTTGCATTCGTACGTCAAGTCCTCGGCAAGAATGTGGCCCTCTTCGGCCTTTTGGGATTGGCACGCCGGAGGTGCTCCTTGCCACCGTTTCACCCTTGGCTCCCAGAAACAATCGGTGCCAAATGCTGTGAACGCATGCGTCGCCGCGGGGAACCGCTCGTCAGCGTCCGAGGACTTGAAAACCTTCCCATGCTTTCCGGCGGTCGGCGTGGGGGTCGTTGTCCACTCGCGAAGCGCGATCGAAGACGAGGACCGGACGGGCGTCGCTGGTGTAGCGCGGCCAGCCGTCTCCTGGAACTCCGGTGCGTGCGAAAGCATCCCAGCGCCCTTGCATGTCGTCGCTCACGCGTAGGGCCGAGCGGCGATCGGCTCCGGCGCTGAGTAGCCGACCGAGCGGCGTGCGGTAGGCGTCGAACACCGCAAGAAGCTCCGTCGCATGGGTGGCACCCAGCCCGGCCCATTGCAGAGTTCGCGGGGCGAAGTCATAGCGGTACAGATATGTGGGGGCGTGCCGACTGTGGGAATCCGCGAGCTGCCACAGTGTCGATCCGAATGTGAAGTCGGCCCCCAGTCGGATACAGGCATCGGGGGCCGGATATTCGGGATAGGCAGCAGTAATTCGCTCGCGACAGGTGGGTTCCGCTCCCGCTAGTAACGCTTCGATCTTGGCTTCGTTCGTCGGGAGGAGTTTGAGGAAGCGAGTGAACAACCGGCCCTCGTCGGCGTTCGTACCGACGATCAGCGGCACACGGTACGCCTTGCCGTCGCGCATCGCTTGAATGGGCTCGGACGGTAGATAGTCGGTTCCGAATGTGCATCCCACCGGGTAACCGCCAGCAAGGTCCGATGCACTCGTGGTGAGCAAGCGATCGAATGCATTCACCAGTTGAGCCGGACGCGCCGCCAACAGGAGGCGGGCGGGCTCCCGCTCGTCGGCGCAGAGAATGGATGCGAACTTGGCGGCGAACTCCGCGGCCAGCTCCTGGGAGCGGGATAGCGCGCCGGCCGGACTTTGTGAGATAGCCTGTGCGAAAAGCCCTTTCGCCGCTGGCACGGCCAGCAAAGTGGTAACGGCGTGCGCGCCCGCGCTCTCTCCGAAGATCGTCACGTTATCGGGATCGCCGCCGAATGCCGCGATGTTCTCGCGTACCCACCTGAGCGCCGACACGAGGTCACGCAAGTAGAGGTTGTCGTCAATATGGATGTCTGCGGTGGACAGCGACGACAGGTCGACAGCCCCTAGCGCGCCGAGGCGGTAGTTTGCCGATACGTACACGCAACCGCTGCGGGCAAGCGACGCGCCATCATAGATCGGTGTCGCGGAACTGCCCAGGAAGTACGCCCCGCCGTGAATGAAGAACATCACGGGCAGAGGTCGGTCCGAGCCGCCGTCGGGTGCAACGACATTGAGGGTGAGGCAGTCCTCGCTCATGGGCTGGAACTTGCCCGGACCGACGATGGTGTATCGGCGGGGCTGTGGAGCGCAGTAGCGGAATCGGTGGCAGGGTCGGACGCCGTCCCACGCTTCGACCGGCTGGGGAGCCTTGAACCGCAGCGCGCCGACTGGTGGCTTGGCGTAGGGAATGGAACGCCAGCGATTGACGCCGTCCCGCGTGAATCCTTCGATGGCGCCCGAGGTGAGTTCGGTGCGGACTGTCTTCGCTGGCATGTATCGACAATAGCGAATGACTATTCACACCAGCGCCCGGCTCTGCCGTTCAGTCGCCGTGTCGGGCACGGTTTGGCCTGCTACTGATGACTCACTCGACTTCGGTCAGCGGCCTCCACGGCCGTTCGGTGACGTCGTGGCTGATTCTTAAGCACCGGTTACTTCTTTTCAGAAGAAGAAGCTACCCATGACCGGCTATCTCCGGGCGTGCGGGGACATCCTCAGCGTTGTGAGCGTCGGTACTCGCTCGGAGAGCGGCCGGTCCATCGCTTGAAGGCGTGTGAGAAGTTAGCAAGATCGCCGTATCCGAGCTCGGTCGCGATCTGGCTTGCCGACATTGATCGGGTGATTAACAGCATCATCGCGCTCTCCCGCAGACACGACTGGCGCAACTCGCGAAACGTGGTGCCCTCTTCGGCGAGCCGGCGTTTGAGTGTGCTGGTGGATACCGAGAGTTCGTCTGCGACCCGCTGGCAACTTCGCTGTCCGGGATCCTCGTCCAACAACCGTCTCACCTTCTTGGAGAAGGACGTGGCTCCGCTCTGCTCGTCGAGGGTCCGCCTCAGCTCGGCGACGGCGAGTCGATACGCAAGGGGATCGGAGAACCGGCACACTTCATTGAGCGCGTTGACGGGAACATGAAGGTAGGACATCGGTGCGTCAAAGAACAGGCGCCCGGCTAGTACCATCTCTGCCGCGAGTTTGTTCAGGGAGACCGGCGCTGACCAACTCAAGTGGAGCGTGACGGTCAGCGCGTCACTGACGAGCATGTCCAGCAGTCGTAACAACGCCGAGCCGGTATATGTGACTGCTAAGCAGTCCAGGGCCCGATCGCCTGTGTGCCCCCAGAGCCCGACGGTGAGACCTTGGTCGTTTGGACGGAATTGTGCATTGATCGCCGTGGTGATCAACGGTAGATAGGTGAGCAGCTCGACGATCTCGGCTACCGAGCCTGCGCTGACCAGCGGGACGCTCAACGGGCCGAAAGATGTCAACTGTGCCTGTCCTGCAAACGAGAAGCCGAGCAGGGTTGCCCGGTCGACGTCTAGATCGGGGTACAGATCGCGAAACCACCGCAGTGGCGCCTGGACATCGTGCTGCATCAGCGTCGCCTCGTCGGTTCCCTCGCGCGCCATGATGGTGCGAAGCCGCGCGACGGCGTCCGGGTCGAGTGCCTGGCTCTCCAGCATTTGCACGAACGCGACCGGAGGCACACCGGCGTTGCTGAACTTCACCGATCGTGCCCCCTGAGCCCAATCCACAAGTTCCTGATCCGCGCAAACATAGCGGAAGCGCTCGGATTGGACAATCCTGTTAACAAGTATTCACATTCAGGGCAACTTAAGAGGAGTCGGTAATGGCCGTTGTCACTTTTGTCTCCCACGACGGCGACAAGCACCAGGTGCCTCTCGATGAAGGCCAGTCACTCATGCAGGTCGCGACCAACAATGCAGTGCCTGGCATCGACGGCGACTGCGGAGGCGAAGCGGCGTGCGGTACCTGCCACGTCGTCGTCGATCCGCAGTGGTCCGATCAGGTCGGCTCCTCCGGCGTCGGCGAAGAGGAGATGCTCGCGATGAACCCCGAGCGTCAGCCGACCTCTCGGCTGTCCTGCCAGATGACGGCCTCCGAGGCATGGGACGGCTTGATCGTCCATCTGCCGGAGTTCCAGATGTGACGACGAAGGGAAGTGGTCAAACATGGTAAAAATCTCTGAAAAGGTCGCCGAGAAAGTTCAGGCGACCATCCCGATCGACCTGCAGATTCAAGGTGCACACGCCTACGACAAAACTCGGCGTTGGGTGACCGGTACGAACGGGAAGAAACTCTTTGTAGAGCGTCCTATTCCGCCGGCCGAGGAGGTCGAACTCGCCGACATCGATCTCAGCAATCCTTTTCTCTATCGCCAGGGGCGCTGGCAGTCATACTACGAGCGCCTGCGTAACGAAGCTCCGGTCCATTATCAGCGGCACAGTGCCTTCGGCCCGTTTTGGTCCGTCACCCGGCATGCCGACATCGTGGCCGTCGACAAGAATCATGAGGTCTTCTCCGCTGAGCCATTGATCGTCATCGGGGTGCCGCCCCGCTTCCTGGATATCAAGATGTTCATCGCGATGGATCCACCACGCCACGACCTGCAGCGGGCGGCTGTCCAAGGGGTGGTCGCACCCAAGAACCTACGGGAAATGGAGGGTCTGATTCGCTCGCGCGTAAGGGAGGTGCTGGATAACCTCCCCGTGGATCAGCCGTTCGACTGGGTTCACGACGTCTCGATCGAGCTGACCGCTCGAATGCTTGCGACCCTGCTGGACTTTCCGTACGAGCAGCGTCGCAAGCTTGTCGAGTGGTCGGATCTGGCAACCTCGATGGAGCAAACCAACGGCGGTCCCTCGGACCTTGACGAGACGTTCGTCGGCATGCGCGCCATGGCCCGAGATCTCAGCCGGCACTGGCACGACAAGGCGGCCCGGACCGGTGCCGGAGAAGAGCCTGGGTTCGATCTGATCACCATGCTGCAGAGCAATGAAAGCACCAAAGACCTGATCGACCGGCCGATGGAGTTCTTGGGCAACCTTCTGCTGCTGATCGTCGGAGGCAACGACACGACCCGGAACTCGATGAGCGGCGGCGTTCTCGCGTTGAACCGCTACCCGGACCAGTTCGAGAAGCTGAAAGCAAATCCCGACCTGATCCCCAACATGAACTCCGAGATTATCCGATGGCAGACGCCACTCGCCTACATGCGCCGGATCGCCAAGGCCGACACCATGCTGAATGGTCAGTTCATTCGCAAGGGTGACAAGGTCGTGATGTGGTACGCATCGGGAAACCGCGATGAGCGCGTATTCGATCGGCCCGACGACTTCATCATCGACCGGGACAACGCCCGCAACCACATCTCTTTCGGGTTCGGCGTCCACCGCTGTATGGGCAACCGGTTGGCCGAGATGCAGTTGCGGATCCTGTGGGAGGAGCTGCTTCCTCGTTTCGAGAAGATCGAGGTCATTGGTGAGCCCGAATACGTGCAATCCAACTTCGTCAGGGGAATCAGCAAGCTGATGGTCCGCCTCACCCCGAAAGCCGGCGCATGACTTTGCATCGAGCGGTCATCGTGGGCGCCAGCCACGCGGGCGCCCAACTGGCGGCCAGCCTTCGTCAAGAAGGATGGGACGGCGAGATCGTCCTCGTCGGCAATGAATCGGCAGCGCCCTACCAACGCCCTCCGCTGTCGAAGGCATATCTGGCCGGGAACTGCACAGTCGACAAGCTCGCGATCCGCAGCGCCGAGTTTTACACAAAGCTGCGAATCGAAGTTCTGGATGCGACGGTGGAGGCAATCGATCGCGCAGCGGGTCACCTCTCGCTGAGCACCGGCGAGGTGCTGCCCTACGACAGGCTCGCGCTGTGCACGGGCGCGCGCCCCCGTCGGCTCTCCACCCCAGGCGCCGACCTGGCCGGAGTCTTCTACCTACGCACCGCGGCGGACGTCGAGATGATCCGAGACGCCACCAGACCGGGGCGTCGAGCCGTGATCATCGGCGGCGGTTACATCGGATTGGAGACGGCTGCCTCCTTGCGTGCGTTGGGTCTAGAGGTCACCGTGCTCGAGGCGACGGAGCGCGTCCTCGAACGGGTGACCGCCCCGGAGGTATCGGCGTTCTTCGACCGGATCCACCGGGAGGCGGGCGTCAACATCCAGACGGGCGCGCGGGTCGAGGCTCTGTCTGGCGACGGCAAAGTCGGCGAAGTAGTCCTGGCCGGTGGCGAATCGATTTCCGCCGACCTCGTCATTGTCGGCATCGGCGTTGAGCCGAACACCGAGCTCGCCGCTGCCGCGGGCTTGGTCGTCGACAACGGCGTCGTGATCGACGACCAAGCCCAGACCAGCGACTCCGCCATCATGGCCGCCGGGGACTGCGTCAGCCACGACATGGCTCGTTACGGCCGCCGTATACGTCTGGAGTCCGTGCCCAGTGCGGCCGAGCAGGCCAAAGTCGCGGCGGCGACTTTGTGCGGGAAGTCCAAGAAGATATCAGCGCTGCCTTGGTTTTGGTCAGATCAATACGACCTCAAGCTCCAGATCGCGGGTCTCAACACCGGGTACGACGAGGTGGTCCTCAGCGGCGACCCGACCCGCGACCGCGACTTCACCTGCTTCTACCTGCGTGCCGGCGAGCTCATCGCCGCCGACTGCATCAATCGCCCCCGCGACTTCATGTTCAGCAAGCGGGTCATTACGCAGCAGGTCCCCGTCGAACGGGCCGAACTCATGCTCGCCGGCTCGGTCTGAGGTCATGGCTGCATGGGCGATGGGACGGCGACTGCGATTGCGACGCGTGTGTCGGAGACGAACGTCAGCGAGAACCGCCATCCAACTCCGCTGGCCGCGGGGACTGGCTAGCGGATGCCGCCGGGCACCTCGGCGGTGTTACCGCAGCGCATCAGAAGCTAGTGGAGGTCGCCAACAGGCGTGACGATTTTTGCGGGGGGAGCATCGTCTTGAGTCGATGCTCGCGACTGTTCTGTTCTGACAACGAGATTGGTGGAGATTGACGGTGGCGGTATTCAAGGACGAGGACGAGGTCTATGCCTTCTTGGGTGGGATCTTTCAACGGGGCTTGGAGAAGGAGGGACTGGCGGACAAGCTCGCAAATTCGGGTGTGGTGTTACGGGTGCACTACACCGATCCGGACGCGGTGGTAACGGTGGACATGCCGAAGAAGGTGGTGGAGACCGGAGCGGCCAGTACCGCGGTGCCCAACGTGGAGTTGTTCATGTCGGCGGACACTGGAAACAAGTTCTGGCTGGGCAAGGTGAACCTGACGATGGCGATGGCCAAGGGGACGGTGCGCGCAAAGGGCCCGGTGCCGAAGTTGATCAAGTTGATTCCGCAGGCCAAGAATCTGTTCCCCGAGTACCGGTTGATGCTGCAGAGTCAGGATCGGCAGGACCTCATCGATGCGTGACCGTCGCCTCATCAAGGGTTGTCGGGCGGGCTCTCGATGAGGAGCACGATGCAGGACGTTGCGTTGACGGTGCCCGCGATCGTGGCCCATGCTGCGGCAGTCCATGGCGATCGCGAGGTGTTGACCGCACGCGGACCCCAACAGATCTCTGGGGTGTCGTATCATGAGTTGGGGCAGCGTGCGGCGCGGTTGGCGAATGCGTTGCGCGAGATAGGCATTTGTGGAGACGAGCGTGTCGCGACGCTGCAGTGGAGCAACCAGGAGCACCTGGACTGTTACGCGGCGGTGCCGTCGATGGGTGCGGTGCTACATACGTTGAATCTGCGGCTGCCACCTGAACAGCTGACGTGGATCGCCAATCATGCCGAAGATCAGGTGATCATCGTCGACGGTACGGTGCTGAACCTGTTGGCGGCGGCGTTGCCGTCGATGACCTCGGTGCGCACGGTGCTGGTGACCGGCACGGGTGATCTTACCGCAGTGCAGGGCTGCGGAAAGGACGTCCTTCGCTACGACGATGTGGTGGCAGCCCAGCCGAGCACGTTCGACTGGCCCGACGTCGACGAGCAGTCGGCCGCAGCGATGTGCTACACGAGCGGTACTACCGGGCACCCGAAAGGCGTTGTCTACAGCCACCGTTCGACGTGGTTGCACTCTCAATCGGCGTGCACCTCGAACGCCTTGGGCATCGGTCATGACGACACGGTGTTGGCGATCGTTCCGATGTTCCACGCTAATGCCTGGGGGTTGCCGTATGCGGCGATGATGGCGGGGGCGCAGCTTCTGCTGCCTGACCGTTTCCTGCAGGCGGGGCCATTGGTGGAGATGATCGAGGCGGCCCGGCCCACGATGGCGGGCGCTGTGCCGACGATCTGGACCGATGTCTTGCACTACCTGCGCGACAATCCCGGCCACGACGTGAGTTCGCTGGAGATGGTGGCGTGCGGTGGTTCGGCGGTTCCGAGGTCGTTGATGACTGCCTATGACGAACTGGGCATCCGAATCGTGCAGGCCTGGGGGATGACTGAGACCTCCCCGCTGGCTGCGGTCGCTCTGCCGCGGAACACCGACACCCCGGAGAGGTCCCTTTACCTGCGGGGAACCCAAGGCAGGGTAGTGGCCGGTGTGCAGGCGCGCATCGTTGATGACAGCGGTGCAGAACAACCTTGGGACGGACTGTCGGTGGGGGAGATTCAGATCCGCGGCCCGTGGATCACTCAGTCCTATTACGAGCATGACAGTCCGGCGGTGTCGCCGGACGGTTGGTTATGCACCGGGGATGTCGGGACCATCAGCGCCGATGCGTTCATCACTCTCACCGACCGCGCCAAAGACGTGATCAAGTCTGGAGGGGAGTGGATCTCCTCGGTGGAATTGGAGAACGAGTTGGCCGCTCACCCTGCAGTACGCACCGCCACGGTGATTGGAGTGCCCGACGACAAGTGGCAGGAACGGCCGCTGGCAGTGGTGGTCCTGGCCGCTGACTGCACCGCCACCGCTGCGGAGTTGACTGAGTTCCTGCGTGCACGGGTGGCCAAGTGGTGGCTACCGGAACGGTGGGCGTTCGTCGCCGACGTTCCGTTGACGTCTACTGGCAAGTTCGACAAGAAGAAGCTGCGCCGCCAGCATGCCGACGGTGAGCTCGCCGTCGAGACGCTGGCGTGAACCATCCACTGCTACGGAAGCACCGACGTTGAGGAGAGGACACACATGAAAACACGCGCTGCCGTGCTCTGGGGCTTGGGAGAGAAGTGGGAGGTTGATGAGATCGAGCTGGATCCGCCCGGTGCGGATGAAGTGCTGGTCCGGTTGACCGCCAGCGGGTTGTGCCATTCAGACGAACACCTGGTGACCGGTGATCTGCCGTTTCCGCTGCCCGTCGTCGGTGGTCATGAAGGCGCCGGCACCGTGGTCGAGGTGGGTGCAGGTGTCGAGGACCTGGCCGAGGGCGATTCGGTCATCCTGACGTTCCTGCCGTCTTGCGGGCACTGCTCTTACTGCGCGCGCGGGATGGGAAACCTGTGCGACATGGGTGCGGCGATCATGATGGGACCCCAGATCGACGGCACCTACCGCTTCCATGCCCGCGGCGAGGATGTCGGCCAGATGTGCTTGCTGGGCACGTTCTCGGAATACACCGTGGTGCCGAAGGCCTCCTTGGTCAAGGTTGACCACGGGACACCGTTGGACAAGGCGGCCTTGATCGGTTGCGGTGTCACGACCGGTTACGGCTCGGCGGTACGCACCGGTGACGTGCGCGCCGGGGATACCGTGGTCGTGATCGGCGCCGGCGGCATCGGCATGAATGCGATCCAAGGCGCCCGCATCGCTGGCGCGTTGACCATCGTGGCTGTCGACCCAGTGGAGTTCAAGCGCGAACAAGCTGGCGGTTTCGGCGCGACGCATGCCGTTGCCACCATCGATGAGGCCTGGTCACTGATCAGCGACATCACCCGTGGCAAACTCGCCGACGTCTGCGTCTTGACCACCGACGTCGCCGAAGGGGCCTACACCGCTGAGGCGCTATCACTGGTCGGTAAACGCGGCCGTGTGGTCATTACCGCGATCGGACACCCCGAAGACACGTCGATGTCGGGCTCGCTGCTGGAATTAACGCTGTATGAAAAGCAGATCCGCGGTGCCCTCTACGGCTCGTCCAACGCCGCCCACGACATCCCGCGGCTCGTCGAACTCTACAACTCCGGACAACTCAAACTCGACGAGCTGATCACCCGTGAGTACACCCTCGATGAGATCAATGAGGGCTACGACGACATGCGGTCAGGCCGCAACATCCGAGGACTCATCCGATTCTGACAGAGCACCGAAAGCAGGGAAGCGCAAAACGGCACCAAGCGAGCTCAGTACAACGATGGCGATGCTGCGGGTCAGGGGCTCTCACCGTTGACGCTTTGATGCGGATAGCGATCGAAAGCAATGTTTCCCATAGTCATAGGCGGTCGAGCTGCGCGGGTGAGATTGGCTGCGGTCGACCAGTTCTGGCACCTACCGCCAGCCGCGACGCCTTGATGGAACGTAGCTTTCGATGAGTCTTAACAGTGCTATTGGACAAGAGAGGAAGCGGCGATGGCGAGGATTGAAATTCCCTATCCCCACAGGAGAGGAGGGCACTGTGGTTCCGGTGCGCTGCGTGACCTTACTGAATGGGCACAACTAGGATGGGGGACAGAAACACTCAGTGAAGGATTGGTCTTCACCCTCGGCGGAGCCTTGGACTTCTCGTACGTCCGCTCTACGCAATTGTTTCCCCAGATCTACCTGGTAGGACGAGGAAGCGACCTGGAAAAAGACTACCTCTCCCGAGTTGGTGCAAACTGCGTAGTGCGATCGACCGATGACGCAGACGTGGGATGGTCATTTGTTACCGACGAAGTCGACAAGGGCCGACCCGTCATGGTCTGGGCTGACATCGGCGAACTTCCTTACCTGCGCGTCCGATTGCACATGAGCCGTCACGACATCGTCATCACCGGATATGATGACGAACAAGGGGTTGCCTATGTGGTCGATAATGACCGCGAGACCACCCAAACGGTGGCTTATGACGACCTGCGCCGGGCGCGGTCCTCGGTAGGGTTCCCTACACCGACCCGGCACACCACATATCACGTCGACTGGCCGGAGCGAGTGCCCGACCTTGGGCCGATTGCCGCCACTGCATTAGCCGCGAGCGCAGCTTTCATGCGCGGCGGTGCCGTAGGTGCGCCGCTACTGCGCATCGAGGCAGCTGAAGTCGAGGCCTCCGGTTTGAAGGGTGTGCAGGAGTTCGCCGATGACGTACGGCATTGGCCAACGGTGTTTGATGACGACGCCCTGACCGCGGCATTGTTCGGGCTCGGGGCGTTCATCGAGAAAGCCGGAACCGGTGGCGGGCTCTTTCGTATGCTGCAAGCACAAGGTTGCCAGAATATCGCCGATCTCCTCGGGGACGCCGCCGCAGCCGAAGCGGCGGCCGCGGCCCGACACGCTTCCCAAGCGTGGTCTGAGCTTGCGGCCGCAGCCACCGATGCCGGCACATCGCTACGGAGTCGTAGTCTCGCTGCGGCCAAAATCGCCGCGACGATCCCGGACTCCGAAACACGCCTCGTCGAAGCCCTCGAAACGGCCAGTCGATCCGTTGGCACTGTCGATACCGGCCTCGAGGCTTATCTGAAAGGCTATCTGTGAGCGACACTTCAAACGAATCGAGTTTCCTGGAGACAACTGGGTTCCTCGATTGGCAGCACGACGATGTACAGCGCTTCACCGAGGACGCGGTCGGTGACGTTCGTGACCCTGTGCAGAAGGCGAGGTTGATCTTCACCGCTGTGCGGGACAGGATTTGGTACGATCCCTATAGCACCGACGACGATCCCGAGCATTATCGGGCGAGCTATGTAGCGACAGCGTCGAGGGCGTATTGCATACCGAAGGCGGTGCTGCTGACCGCGGCAGCTCGTGCGGCGGGCATTCCGGCCCGGCTCGGATTCGCGGACGTGCGCAACCATCTGCAGACCACCACATTGCGTGCCCGGATGGGAGGTACCGACGTGTTCGTCTACCACGGATATAGCGAATTACAACTCAACAACCGCTGGGTGAAGGCCACTCCGGCGTTCAATGCCGAGCTCTGCGCGCGATTCGGTGTACCTCCGATCGACTTCGACGGCCACACCGATGCGCTCCTCCATGCCTACGACGGTGGGGGAAGCCAACACATGGAGTACCTCAACGACCGCGGTTGGTACCACGATCTCCCCTTCACCGACATCGTTACAGAGTTGCATCACCGGTACGGCCCGCTCATGGCTGGCGCTGGAGCCCAGCGTGACGCCTTCTCCCAGGAGTTGTGAGGCGCTGCGGACTGTGTGCCAGTTCATTGTGACGCGATCTGGCCGGCTATGAATACACTGCAGTCCAAGGGATTACGGGCAGGACCAGATAGCCGACAGTGTCCTAATCGGAAGGTGTGTCGCAGCGATGATCTCGGCGGGCTAACGAGTCCTACATACATATCTACCGGCGATCAGCCCAGTCGACGCCGGCGCAATTCTTCAGTCGTGTGGTGAACCACGCGCTACGAGGGTCTATTTAGGAGGGTTTCGTCATCGAAGAGCAAGCGGAAGAAGATTCGGCCATCGCATGGTGGCATAGCTTTCAGGATCGTGCTGTCGCCGCCGACGGCGACTACCTTGATGCGCACCACCCGTGGTGCCTTGGTTGCGGCACAGACAATCCGCACGGTCATCGCCTGCGAGCGCGTCGGCATGGCGACGGGGTGGGTGCCAGGCATATCTTCGACGGCAGACATCGCGGCGCACCCGGTATCGCACATGGCGGCGCAGTCATGACCGTACTCGACGACATGGTGGGCATGTTGCTGTACGTCGTCGGTGAGATGGCCGTCACCCGCAGGTTCGATACCGAGTTCTACGCGCCGGTGTTGCTGGGGGTCCCCTACGAGGTCAGCGCGGAGCTGGTGTCCAAGACCGGCCGGAAACTCGAAGTCCGGACAGAATTGCGCGAGGAGACTACCGGTCAGCTAGTCGCGTCCGCCTCAGGGTTATTCGTCGTCGTCACGATGGCGCACTTCACTAGTTCCATACAGAAGGCGACTTCGACACCCTGCATTGTGCGGTCACCCAGGGAGGGAAGATGCTGAGCACCAGCCTTGGAGGTGGCGCACGGCTGGCCGCGCGCGTTCCACGTCTCTTACCCCGCTCGACGCAAACATCATCAACGCACTCATGTACCTGGTCGCCGAGGATCACCTCCACCAGACGGCGGCCACGGGTCAGCGCCGTCGTATTCGACGGCCCGCGCCCGCGCACAGGAGACCGGTCATGAGCACCTACGGCCTGTCGGTTCTCGGCGCGGATTTGAAGTCACTGGCCCAGACCGCACACGCCGCCGATGCGGCCGGGTTCGACGCCGTATGGGCCTCGGAGTTCTACTCCCGGTCGGGTTCGATCTCCATGGCCGCGATGGCCAACTGCACACAGAACTGCCGGATCGGTTCCTCCATTCTCTACGGCGTCGGCCGAAGCCCCCTGGTGCTGGCCACCGAGGCGCGTGATCTCGACGAACTCTCCAACGGACGGCTGGTGCTGGGCATCGGCAACGGCACCAAGCGGATGATGAGCGACTGGCACGGCGTGCCCGACACCTCCGCGCCCGCGCTGCGGATGGAAGAACTCGTGATGCTGCTGCGCCGGATATGGAACCTGCATGAAGGCCCGATCCATCACGAGGGTCGTTTTTACAGAATGAATCTCACGCCGACCGGCGACGTGGGACCCTCCAGCCGGCCGATCCCGATCGTCACCGCCGGTGTCCGGCCTCGGATGTGCGAGGCGGCCGGGCGGGTGGCCGACGGGCTGGCCGGACATCCCCTGTTCACCACCACCTACGTCGAGGAGATCGTCCGGCCCGCTATCGCCAGGGGTGCCGCGCACACCGGCCGCGACCCCAATGACGTGGAAATCATTTCCATGGTGATGTGCGCCATCCACGACGACGCCGAGGTCGCCAGGCGCGAACTGGCGCAGCAGATTGCGTTCTACTCCTCGGTCAAATCCTACGAGACGGTACTTGATGTGAACGGCTTCGCCAGCGAAGGCCGAACCATCCGGGAAGCATTCGCCCAGCGCGATTTCCCGGCGATGTTCGCCGCGGTGTCCGAGGAGATGATCGACACCATGGGCGTCGCGGGGACGGCACACGAGGTCCGTGAACAGCTGAGACGCTACGACGGCGTCCTCGACCACATCATGCTGTATTCACCATCGGTTGGCATCGCTCCCGAGCGCGTGCAGCAAAACCTCGACAGCATCATTCGGGAATGCTCGCCCGCCTCGATGTCGCCAGGGCAGTCCGGTCCACGTTCAATCTGATCCACGCATTGCCGCCGAAGTTGACCCGTCCCCGTCCGCGGTCGCATTTAGTGCGTCTGTCGCGCCGACCCCGCCGACGGTTGTGCGGCGTTGTTGAGGATGTTGGCGTCGTCGCTGTCGGGGAGGTCGTGGCGGACCACGCGTACCCGCCCCCGGGGTAGGCATGCCATGTAGCCGTGGCGCTTGCCGTACAACTCCCATGCCGTTTCCTCGGAATCGGGGTCGACGTCGATGCTGTGTCCACGCGAGAACCTCAGGTGTAGCCCTCCATCGTCGCCGGACCAGGCCTGAGTGCACACCGCGCCGGCGAGGTTCAACAACGGGCGTTCGTCAGTCGCGATCTTGAGTGGATCGATGCGTACCGCTTCTGCGGGATACGGGTCGACCGCAGGCAGTGTCAGCAGCAAGGGGCACGAGATGACAATCTCGTTGTAGTCGTCCAGGTCCAGGACCAGGCCGTCGCGCACGGAGACGCGTTGCACGACACAATTTTCGATCCATTGGGTATACATGGCACTCTCCTTCGCCGCGTCATCGAGCCTCGCCCTAAGGGTACTTCAGGTAGCGCTGCGATACTACTAGTATCGTTATGCGGTTTCCGCGGGTCGTGCGCGGCTGGTCACCACGCGCCGAGTGGCCAGGTCGATGCGTTCGCGAGTATCGGCGGCCGACGCTCGGTGGCCACAAAAGGCCACGAGGTTGGCCAGCCACACGTCGGAGATGATCGCGGCGATGTGTAAATCGGCTGGAGTCGGTTCGCCGCCCCTGAGCGTGCGGGCCAGCAGGGTCTGAATTTCGGCGGCGGCGCAGTCTAGTTCTGCGGCTGCCCGGGTGTCTGCAACGGCGAACGCTCGTGTCATGGCTGATGTCAGCCAGGGATCGCGCTGCCAGCGGTCATGTAGGTGTGTGGTGAGACGTTCGAGCCGTTCCAATGGCGTGCCGTCACCGCTAGCCCAGTCGTCAGCCGAGTCGAGTCGGCGAAACTCGCGCGATAGCGCCGCCACCAACAAGTTGGTCTTCGCCGGGAAGTGGCGGTAGAGCGTGCCGACGGCGATACCGGCCCGCTCGGCGACCGACCGCATCTGAACCGCCTCATAGCCACCTGACGTGGCCACGAGCAGGGCCGCGTCCAGAATCGCTTCCCGGCGCTGGGTGGATGAATGCGAGGCGGGCGCTACAGCGGTCCGCGTCCGGCCGCCGGCTGATTTTGCCTCCAGCGGTCGGGTTTTGCCATGGCTGCGAGAAAGGGGGAGCGTCATGGTCGCCCGTCGTCGAGGCCGCCGTGACGTGAGAACTGTTCGAGAAGGCCGCCAAAAGCACTGACGTCGCCGTGCGCAGCGAAGTGATCCTGGCTGACCGCGACAAATACCGCAGTGGCGGTGAAGCGGTTGGCCCCATCGGAATCAGTGCCCGTCGCCATGACGTGCAGAGCCCGTCCTTCGCGGCACCGGATGTGGGCGGTGATCCTGTGGGGTTGATGCAGAGGTACCGGCCGCAGATACTCCACTGTCAGGCTGCGAGTCACCGCTGGTGTGCCGGCGATCCACAATGTGAATCCCAAGACGTCATCGCACGCCGCCGCAACTGCTCCGCCATGGGCCAGCCCAGGAGCCCCGATGTGGCGCTCGTCGAAAATCACGTCGGAGTACACCGCGTCGCCGCGGCGGTGCACCACCAACTGCAGTCCGTGGGGATTGTCGGGGCCGCAACCCATGCACGTTGTCGTGTGCGAAGGTAACCGCTTCGGCAGCGACGCGCTTTCCGGCACAATCACGCTCCAATACTATCGGTTTCGCTTCGATACCGTTAGTACCACACTGCTAGACTGCCAGGACAGCATCGCGTGAAATCGACCGCCGAGGTGAATGAGTGAGCGACAGTCAGCCAGCGCCGGTCCCTGACGATGACGTGGACCCGCGGCGAATCCGGTCTCGAAATCGACTGCTGGATGCAGCCGCGACCCTTCTGAGCACTGGCGGCGTGGAAGCCGTCACGATCGATGCCGTCACCAAAGCGTCCAAAGTGGCCAGAACCACGCTTTACCGCCATTTCCAAAGTTCGTCGCACCTGCTCGCAGCCACGTTCGAACGCTTGCTTCCCCAGGTGGCGACTCCGGTACCGACCAGCGGCCCTCTGCGTGACCAGTTGATCGAATTGCTAAGCCGCCAAGCCGCTCTTTTCAACGACGCGCCACTGCATGTCACGACGCTGGCATGGCTGTCCCTTGGTCCCACCGGCCCGACGAACGAAGCCGATGATCGACACACATCCGGCGCGTTGCGGGCCCGAGTCGTCGACCAGTACCGGCAACCGTTCGACGCCATACTCTCTAGCCCGACGGCGCAAGCCGAGTTGGAGAACTTCGACCGAGAACTGGCGCTGTGCCAACTGGTCGGCCCACTGGCGTTTGCCCGGATGACCGGGATTCGCGGCATCACTCACGACGACTGCGAGAACCTCGTCGATGGCTTTCTCGCCGCCCACTGCAAGAGCGACGATGGCGAGACCAAGCGCGTGAAGGCCGCCAGTCTGCATGCAGGGCGACCGCTCGCATAGCCCTCTAGCGGCAACGAGTTTCACTGCGCCCAGTCTGGCTGGTCTTCGAACTTTCCTCTGCACTCCAGTCACGTCGGCGATGGCACCGGCGAAATGTTCGCCGTCACTCGCTAGGGGCCGTGCACGCAGATCGCAGGCATGCCCACGACGACTATGTCGGGCCAGGCGACGTGAACCGCCTCAGCGTTCGCAGTGCGGTTGCTCGCGTTGAGACCCCGTAGCACTTTCGTCAATGGCATTGCGGATCGATGCGTGTTTATCGTCCGACGAAAAGTGATCGTGCTGGCCCCAGAGTGCAAGAGGTGTGTCGGAATTGGAGGAACTGGCTGGCAGGGATGGCTTGGTGGCAAGCGGGGCGGGTTACTCGGCAGTGACGACAGCGGCCGGGGCGCGCCATCGGAAGTGACGCTGAGCGACGCGCGGAACTGAGACGAATGTGGCTGTGGTCGTGGACGAAACCTCGTGTTGCTTCGTAGGTTGTCGACATGACTGCTGTGTCGAAACTGGAGGCGCGTCGTCGCGCCGTCGAGGCGCAACGCCGAGCGAACGAAGTGCGAGCGCAGCAGGACCGTGCCAACGCCGATGACGCGACCGCCGTTCGGGCGTTGATCGGACGCCTGCAGGATGTGGACGAATGGCAGGCCCGTCGCGTCGCGCAGTCTCGCCAGCAAGCGGAGGCGGAGGCGCAGCGCAGGCGCAGCCGCTATTACGCGGAAGCCTGTGCATCGATCAAGGACATGCGGGAACGTGGCGCGACGTTGGCGGCTATCGCCGAGCTGGTCGGTGTTGATGTCAGAGAGATACGCGCGCTGCTGCGCAGCAAGGCGGCGAAAGCCGTTAAGAAGCAACCGGCTGCGCGCGCTGATGCATGGCGCGACGCTCGTGTGGACACGGAGTGGCCGCGGTGCGTGCGATGCGATGTGTTGATGATGGATCCTGAAGACAGGCCACGTCGCGGACGCTGCCGGCTCTACTGCTCGGACACGTGTCGGCGCGACTCATCTGCTGCACGCATGGCTGCCGAGCGCCACGGAACGCCGATCCGCGTCGTCGAGGTGCCGAGGGCCGGTTCCGCGACCGACCTCGCCCTGACGCCTGAAGATTCACCGGCTCCTGTCCCTGTCAGCGCGCTCGACGCCGCAGACATTGCCTCCCGGGACGAGCGGGCGCTGTGCACGCTGCTAGCGAGGCTCACGGAACGGGCACGGCACAAGGACCTCGACCGAGCGACTCTGACGGCGGCGCGTGATCTCGCCAAAGCTGTTTATCCGTATCGCGCCTGAACGGCTCAGCAACCGTATCGATCATCTGGTCGTCAACGCCCGTTGTGCCCGCGTGATGCGCGCTGCGTAACCTGGGTCACGTGGCAGATAACCCGCCAGGCAATCGATGTGCGTCCTGCGCAACATCGGCATCGGCGTTGCCGAGCGCCCTAGGGCGGATCCGTCGCCAGTGAGCGCAGTCGCTCGTAACCTGCCTTCTGACTCCGCGATCCGGCCGGGAGCGGACCGCGGCGTGCTTCGATAGGTACGTGGGGCCACCCTGTCCGAAATCAGCTGTGCGATTGGTGAGGCGGACACCCCGAGTGGGTCTATGCAAACCGTCCGCGCTCGAGAGTCGGCGCTTCGATGGGTACCGACGCGCGATAGAGTCGCACGGGGCATTTGTCGACCGTGAGGAAATGGATTGGTTCCCAAGTAATCCCGGCGGCGTTCAATGACTTCCGATGGGACTTCCATTCGTCGCGAAGCGGTTTCTTCTCCGACGGTCCGAAGCGGACGTCTGTCAGCACGAGTAGTCGCACACGCTTCGGATACAGTGTGGTCCCCTCGACGATCTCCAAACGAAGCTGTTCGACGTCATCGCACCAGTCCTGCGACTTCTTCGCCTTCGAAATGAGTTTGCGCAGAGCTTCGAATACCGGACCGGCAAGCGCATCGTGCACAGCAGGCCGGCCAAGTTTGCTGGCAAGGCGCTGTCCGAGAATGAGCTCGTCCTCAATCGAGGCGAACCCCACGACCGGTTCCTGCGCAGCGAGCAAACCCTTGCTGACCGGAACGATCGCGCGCAGGTCCACGGCCCAAACCGCTCCAGGAACCGGAGGCTCACTTAGCCAGACGTAGTCGGAGAGCTGATGGTCTTTGATCTGCTGGACCTTCTCCGTCGAAAAGACTGAGATGTCGCGTACCGGGCATGCCTGCACCAGCGGATGCCGCATCCCGGGACCGCCCGCAATGTCGCAGGTCTGTGACACCACCGCGGCATACCCGCTGTCACTCAATGGTGCTGACCGAGCACGCACCTCACCCAACGCTCCATCGGCAGCGGGTTCTCCGGTTACAGGGTCGTCTACCCACGCTGGGACGATCCATGCGCCGCGATCCATCGGGAGAAGATGCCCTTGCCGCCACCGCTCCAGAGCGAGAAGCGTGTGCGGGGGCCATCGCTCCGGCAGGAGTCGATCAATAGTCACCGGGCGAATCCGTCCTCGACGTTCTCGGTCACCACCGGACCACCGGTTCGAATGATCGGTGTCTCGACGTGTTCGGCGATCCCCTCGTATACCGAAGTGCCGATCTCTCGCCGAGGGAACGGCGTCCGATCCACAGCCAGGTCAACGAGGTCGTCGAACCGGCCGTCGAGTAGTGCGGAGGCTCGCTTCTTGTCGGCACGCAGCCACCTGTTCATCGGCTGGTCCAGTGTGCTGCGGAGGTCGTCGACGGCGTCCGCCAACTCCCACAGTCCACCCAAGCTGGCTACACGGGGCCGGCTGGCGGGGGGCTTTGCCGCCCACGAGTGGAACGTGCGCTTGTTGATGCCGGTGGCCTTGAACATCTCCTTCTGCGTTAGGCCCAGTTCGGCTCGGATTCGTTCGAAGGCATCAAGAACATCGACCGTCTCGTCGACCTGTTGCTCGTCGGACAGCACCGTATCGATGAATGTATACGGCATCGTCAACCACAGCGCCGAGCCCGGAAGGTTCATCTGCCCGTCGAGACTCTTGAAAACTTCGACGCGAACCTGATCCCATCCGCACGGGTCGAGGGCTCCAGAGAAATGCGCGACGACATCCCGCAACCCCGGCGATGAACTCATCTCCACGAACGTGCTGGACCAGAGTCCGTCCTCGCAAGGGGCCGGGTACAGGCCCTTTTGTGCTCGGGCCCAGGAAGGTGACCGGAGCACGCGGGAGCCGGTCGGCTGCTGCTCCATGATCGTCATTTCGCGCTCCCTTCTCGAAGCTCTTTCAGGTAGGTATCGGTAACCGACGCCTGAAAAAGTGACAACGAAGTGCGGTTCAGCCGCTCCGCTGAGATGACGACCTCTCGCACGTCGAACGTGAATGAGGAGTGGCGGAACACGTCCGTATCGAGTAGATACTGCACGCACTTGCCCGAATCATCGCGAACTGGTCCATGCCGCAGCAACGCGCCGTGATGATCATCAAGCCGGATCTCCACCTGCTGTTGAGCACCTCGAACACTGCCGCCGAACACTGGGTTAAGCACAGGGCCCAGAAGGGTGTCGTCGATCCGGCCACGCCAAGCCTCTGCAGAGTTGAACCCACTGTCATGGAAGCGGTCGACGTACCGCAGACCGATGCGGTGCACCAACGATGGCTTGACTAACCGTCCGAGAGATTCGACCAGAACGGTTAGCGGAGCCTTCATGCTGGTACGCCACCGCTCGTAGCGGTTGACCTGCATGATCAGGATGTCGGGCATGAGCGTGACGTGTGCTCCGTCCGCGGAAGCAATTTGCCACCCACTGGACTCCGCTGCCACCTGGGAAACGCCGTTGGCCCCGAAGTCGATCCTCATCTGCTGTTGGACGGTGGGTTGAATGCTCGGGAAGTCCACCCCCGTGTTCTCCACAAGGTCGTCCCGGAAAGCAGCGGCGACCTCCGGTGTGATCTCGTCGGTACGGGCGGTATACCGGATCTCGATCACTGCGACTTCGAGGGGAGCGTTTCCGAGCAGGGTCGGATCGGCCGAGGGCAGCCCCCCCAATGGAACGTCCTCAGCTGGGCGAAGTGTGTGTGGATCGATGGTCATACTGTCCTGTCCATAGAGATGCACCTTAGATGCACCTACCGACAAGTGTAGGCGCTATCGTCAGAGATGAGGAGCAGGAGAGGCAGCGGCCCCCGGTCCGGAAATAGCGAACGCGGCTTCAAGGGATCTATGCGCCGCTCGATCGCATCTCGTCTGTCGACACGGGAGTGCGAAAGGCCATTTCGAAGCGGATGGTGCCGCCGCAAAACGGAACCTACCTAAGGACGGCTTAGGCGCAGTGTGCTGCTCTGCCGCCGTTGGGCCGGCCCGCACGCCGTCAGAGAGCCATTTGCCCTTCCAACACCGTGGGCTGTCAACGCGGCGATCTCGGCAGGTAGGTCAGCCACGAAGCGGAGCTCCAGTTCGTCGATTGCGTCTCGTCGCGCCGCTTCGAGAAGCAGGGTCGCATCGTCACGATGGGGGAGAACTCCGTGATCGCGCGCATAGCGATCTGTGACGGTATCGATGAGATCGTCCAACGAGGTGGTGAGAAGAAGCGCATCGTCGCCGGCGTGGCGCTCTGCGAACTCCTCGCGGCGTTCGCTGGACCATGTTGCTGGATAAGAAAGATCTGACAGATACAGCTGCTTGATGGCCGCCTCCAACTGGCCTGACCACCCGTAGTCAGGCCAGTCGTGGATGACCGCCTGGACGATCGCGTCGAATTGCGTGCTCACGAAGACCACTCCTCCCGTTGAGGGACCTGGTCCAGATTCTGCCCGATGGTGCCGACGCCGCTAGCCCGACAAGCGCGGTCACGACGCCTCGACGTCTAGATCGTCGGCTGAATGACCCTTCGGGACAGTCTGGCGGTGCGCGGGCAGCTCTTGAACAGAGGACGACTGCTCCCGCGGAGCCGAAATGCGCGAGGGACGCGAGGATTGCGAGTGTTGTTTGGCCGACACATCTTTGTAGGGCGGGTAGACGGTCCACAACAGGACATTCCGATGATTTCGAGCGCCATCGTCTTCGATCGCCCAACCCAGACTCCGTAGCGCGGGTGCGTGCCGTCGTAGGACGGCCGTGACATCCCGCCCGTTCCGGGGCCACTCCTTCGGCCTGCGCCAGGTGTCGCCGGTTGGCGTGACTGTCGCCAGCAGGTCGCCTCCGGACTTTGCGACGAGCGGTTCCCGGATGTGCAGCCGTAGCTGTTCGATGAACGGGTCGGCGGACAGGCTGTCTTCGGAGAGTTGATTGGCGCGTGACAGGTAACGCCGGAAGCCATGGGTCGACAGAATCTCGTCAACGGCCGCCAGCGTGCGACTGAAGTCCGCCATCCGTGGCGACACGTCGACCGAAATGGTTTCCAGCCGTTGATGGACGACGGCGGCCAGATCGAGAAGCCCGCCCAAAATCCCTGGTAGAGCCGTGCGCCACTGTTGTCGCATCGTGGCTTCCGGTTGTCGCATGTGGCGATCAATGCGTCGCAGGTCGACAGTCGCCAGTCGCTCCGCGAGGTCGGGCCGCACTGCTCCGACGTCGATGCCGTTGATGATGACGCACCGCCGAAATTTGATGACTGCGAGATCGGAGTCTGTGTACAACGCCCGTTTGACGTTGCCGTCGCCGGTGGCGGCGCGGCACAGAGAATCCGACAACCACGGCGAGATAGTCGACAGGTTGTCCAAGGCAACGACCCACGAACCGGAGGCTGCAGTGACCCACGAGTCGGCGTCACGCGGTGCCTGCCGCAGGGGGACCGGTGACGGGTCGATGAGATCGACCAGCATGCGCGTGGTTGTGCTCTTGGCGCTGCCCTGCTCGGCGAACAGCGCCAAGATCGGGTGGGGGACGTCCGTCTGGACAAGAGCGGCAACGAGGGCAGCAAGGAGGACCGGTCGGTCTTCAAAGTCGACGTTGACGAAATCCCAGAGCTTCTCGACATTC
This sequence comes from Mycolicibacterium arseniciresistens, assembly GCF_030519285.1. Taxonomy (NCBI): domain Bacteria; kingdom Bacillati; phylum Actinomycetota; class Actinomycetes; order Mycobacteriales; family Mycobacteriaceae; genus Mycobacterium; species Mycolicibacterium arseniciresistens. The sequence continues at coordinate 13,631 of NZ_JAUMSQ010000013.1, read as the reverse complement.
CCGCCCTGAGCCGGCAGCGGCATCGCCCCGGTCAACTTGGTACGCAGAAAGCGCACAGGTGCCCGTTCGGTGAGCGTCCACCGGCCCTGTCGGATACGAATCGTCTGGACATCGGGCCGTCCGGTGTCGATGTAAATGGTGCCGTCATCGTCAGCGACGCGGAGGTTGAGGCGTTCGGGCGGCTTCGTGGCAGCCAAACCTTCGAGGATCAGGGTGGCGTCAGTCAGCGCCTGGCCGCCGGCGACCGCGCCGGTTTCGGCGAAGTACCGTGCGGCGAGGTCGGCGCGTAGACCGGCCTTGCCGGCGCGGAGCAGCATCACCAAGTGCGGGCGGTCGCGGTCAGCGCCGAACGGCTCGCCCTCTTCTGAGAGCCCGAGCAGGTAGCGTTCCTGTGCCATGCTGACCAAGCGTGCGGCTACCGACTTCTTGTCCGTCTCGGTGTTGTCGCTCATAGGATTTCCTGCATACGGTGCTTATGCAGGCTGCGTTGACGAGCTATTCTCATGTGGAACTTCCGTGTCGGATGATCAGGTGGTTCGAACAAAGACCTCGGCTAGGCCCCGGGGTCTTTTTCGTGGGTGCGGTTCACGCGGCGTCTCCGCCTCCGCGCCGGGTTGCGCTTTCTTGCTCCGAGATCCATCGCAGCACTTCGTCGCGCCGGTAGACGACTCGGCGGCCCAAGGTGAAACTGGCCGGTCCGATGTCGCAGTGGCGCCAGTAGCGGAGAGTTCCAACGGGAATGCCGATGATGTCTGAAACCTGTTTGGCACTCAGTAGATCCATGTAGCTGCTCCTCAATAGTGGGTTCTGTCAACGAATCCAACGGTGGTGGTGGCGCCCTGCATTTGTCCACCAGTACCCTCAACTTCGCCTATAAATTGGCTCCAGTCGAACGATTTCGTCGGCTGTCGGTGGTCGGTGGGAATCTGGCACCCAACGGAGGTGGCTCACATGCAGCGACGAAACCGCCGCGCCGGCGTCGAGGACAGGTGGCGTCGATCGGACGGGACCCCTGCCGCGCGCAATGGCAAAGGGCGCCGATGGTTGGCCCGGTATGTCGATGATCAAGGCGGTGAGAACACCCGTTCGTTCGACCGCAAGGTGGACGCTCAGGCCTTTCTCAACGAGATCACAGCCGCGCAGACGATAGGAACCTATGTCGCGCCAAAAGCCGGGCGCATTACCGTCCGTGAATTGCACGCCAAGTGGCTTGGTACCCAGGGCCATTTGAAGGAGACGACGGTTGCGACACGCGCGTTCGCATGGTCGGGCTACGTCGAAGGCCGGTGGGCCGCGGTCGCAGTAGCCGACGTGCAATCGTCGGATATCAGGGCGTGGGTGCAGCAATTGGCGGCGGGTGGAGCCAAACCGGCCACCATCGAGAATGCGCTTAGCGTCCTGAGACAGATTCTGGAGATGGCCGTCGACGATCGACGGATCCCCCGCAATCCGTGTATGGGAGTGAAGTCGCCGCGACGACAGCACCGAGCACGGGGCTACCTGACGCACCGGCAGGTGGAACTTCTGGCCCGCGAGGTCGGCGAGTACGCCATCGTTGTTCGATTTCTGGCCTACACCGGGTTGCGCTGGGGCGAGATGGCAGCGCTGCGGGTGGAGTCATTCGACATGCTGCGTCGCAGGGTGAATATCCGTGAGGCGGTCGCCGAGGTGAAGGGACGTGTGGTGTGGTCGTCGCCGAAATCCCACGAACGTCGCTCGGTGCCGTTCCCGGCGTTCCTGGCCGAGCCGCTGGCCGTGCTCATGATGGGTAAGCGGCGTGAGGACTTGGTGTTCACATCGCCAGGAGGAGCACTGCTGCGAGTGTCGACGTGGCGGCCGCGGGTCTTCAACGTGGCCGTCCAACGTCTCCAGGCAGCAGACCCGGCGTACCCCACCGTGACACCGCACGACCTTCGCCACACGGCGGCGTCGCTGTCGATCAGCGCGGGGGCCAACGTCAAGGCCGTCCAGACGATGCTCGGGCACGCGTCCGCAGTCCTGACCCTGGACACCTATGCAGACTTGTTCCCGGACGACCTGGAGCAGGTTTCGGTTGCACTAGATGCGGCGCGGATGCGGTCTTTGGAATCCACTGCGGACCAGCTGCGGACTGGGAAGTAAGAAGGCCCCGACCAGAATTCCCGGTCAGGGCCTCTACCTGCGAACACACCAGTCGGGGTGGCGGGATTCGAACCCACGACCTCTTCGTCCCGAACGAAGCACGCTACCAAGCTGCGCCACACCCCGCGTGAAGCTTTGACAGGGTATCGCACCGGCGGGCCGATAAGCCAAACGGATACCGCGACCGGTCAAGCGGCGCAGATCACTTCCGCACACGGGAAGGAAGTGGGTACCCCAGACGTTAACCACGATGACGGCAGAGCGCCGATCGAGAGGCAGAATCGAGGCACGACATGACCGGGTTGGGAGCGTCCATCTATCTGGGGTTCTTCGTCCTGGCGGCAGTCTGGCTGTTCCTGACCTCCGACGGCCCGCTCATCAAGGGCTCCGACGATCAGGACCAGCGGCAGGACCGCTCGAACTCCACGAGTGACTCGGCGGACTCCGAGGGGTCGATGCCCTGGCTGGTCAGCCACTCGTCACAGAAGTAGGTGTCGGCGTAGCGGTCGCCGCTGTCGGCGATCAACGTCACCACCGAGCCGCTGCGCCCCGCCGAGGTCATCTCCGCGAGCAACCCGAACGCGCCCCACAGATTCGTCCCCGTCGACGGCCCCACCCGCCGCCCGAGCACGGCGCTGACGTGGCGCGCAGCCGCGACCGATGCCGCATCCGGCACCACCACCATCCGGTCGACCACACCCGGCAGGAACGACGGTTCGACGCGCGGCCGCCCGATCCCCTCGATGCGTGACGACGAGCCCGTCGCATCGTCGCGCCCCTGCGCGTAGGCCGGGAAGAAGGCCGAGTTCTCCGGATCGACCACACACAGGCGGGTCGCGTGCCTGCGGTAGCGGATGTAGCGGCCGATCGTCGCACTGGTGCCGCCGGTGCCCGCACCCACCACGATCCACTCCGGGATCGGGTGCGCCTCGTCGCGCATCTGCTCATAGATCGACTCGGCGATGTTGTTGTTGCCCCGCCAGTCGGTGGCCCGCTCGGCGTTGGTGAACTGGTCGAGATAGTGCCCGCCGGTCTCCTCGGCGAGCCGCTCGGCCTCCGCGTACACCTGTGACGACTCCGCCACGAAATGGCAACGCCCACCCTGTGATTCGATGAGCGCGATCTTCGACGGGCTGGTCGACGACGGCATCACCGCGATGAACGGCAGGTTCAGCAGCGCCGCGAAGTACGCCTCGGACACCGCCGTCGATCCCGACGACGCCTCGATGACGGTGGTGTTCTCGCCGATCCAGCCGTTGCACAGCGCATAGAGGAACAGCGAGCGCGCCAGCCGGTGCTTGAGGCTGCCGGTGATGTGGGTCGACTCGTCCTTGAGGTACAGCGCCACATCGGCGTCGGCGCACCACGCGGACGGCAACGGATAACGCAGCAGATGGGTGTCCGCACTCCGGCGGGCGTCAGCCTCGATCAGCCGGATGGCGTTGTCCAGCCACTCGCGCGGCTGACTGCGGGCTGCGGTGGCGGCCCGGTCGATCACCGCGCCGACACGGCCGGGTGCGACTGGCCGGCGCGGCTGCCCACGTCCTTGCCGCCGATCGGCGCGGCCACCAGGGTCAGCATCGTGGCCTCGGGCCTGCAGCAGAACCGCAGCGGAGCGAACGGCGACGTGCCGATACCCGCCGAGACGTGCAACTGCATGCGGGCACCCCAGCGCGAGGCGCCCTTGGCCCGCGACCGGTCCAGTTCGCAGTTGGTCACGATGGCGCCGTAGAACGGCAGGCACAGCTGGCCGCCGTGCGTGTGCCCGGCCAGCACCAGCTGGTATCCGTCGGCGGCGAAGCGGTCCAGCACGCGCGGCTCCGGCGAGTGCGTCACCCCGAGGGTGAGGTTCGCGGTCGAGTCGGCGGCGCCGGCGATCGCGTCGTAGCGGTCCCGCTTGAGGTGCGGGTCGTCGACTCCGCCGAGGGCGATCTTCAGGCCGGACACCTCGAGCTCGCGGCGGACATGCGTCATGTCGACCCAGCCGCGTTCGGTGAAGGCGGCGCGCAGGTCCTGCCAGGGCAGTGGCTGACCATGCACCCGGTGGCTGGGATTGGTGATGTAGTTCAGCGGGTTCTTCAACCGCGGCGCGAAGTAATCATTGCTGCCGAACACGAACACGCCGGGCACCGACAGCAGGTCGCCGAGTGCCTGGACCACCGCGGGCACCGCCCGCGGGTGGGCGAGGTTGTCGCCGGTGTTCACCACGAAGTCCGGCTGCAGCCGCGCCAGGTCCCGCAGCCACGCCTGCTTGCGCCGCTGACCGGGGCGCATGTGCAGATCGGACAGGTGCAGCACCCGCAGCGGCGACGAACCCGGCGTCAGCACCGGCATGGTGACCTCGCGCATCACGAATGCGTTGCGCTCGATCAACGACGCGTAGCCGATGCCGGCGGCCAGGCTGCCGACGGACACGGCGGCGGCGTTCTTCAGAACCGTCGAAGGGTCGGGCATGACTCGCAGCCTACTGCGAGTCGTGCCCGCTCACCCCCTCGCGCCCCGCAGCCGTAAGCAATCGCACAGGTCGATCACGGTGGCGGCGGCGGCGCCGGTGGCGGCGGCGGCCCGAGCACCGGCACGGTGATCGGCGGGAGCCCGGGGATCTGCACGACGGTCTGGCCGACCGGCGCAGGCGGGCCGCCCGGCAGACCGGGGATGCCGACCGGCGGCGGTGGAGGCGGTGAGATGCCGTTGCTGACCTGGATGGTGACGATCGATCCCGGGATCGTCTGCCCGCTCGGCGAGGTGCCCACCACGGTGCCCGCCCGCGAGCCGCTGTTCACCGAACTGATCTGGTCGGCGACCTGGAATCCGGCGTCCCTGATCCGCTGCCGGGCGCCGTCGGTGGTCAGGCCGACCACACTGGGCACCTGCGACCCGGGGCCGCCGTCGACGTAGCGCGGGTCGGTCGGCGGCAGCACCACGTCACCGAAATTGGTGGCGATCGGCTTCATCGCCGCGAACCACGTGCGCGCCGGTTCGTTGCCGCCGAACAGACCGCCCGAACCGCACTGGCGCAGCGGGAACGAACACAGCTCGCTGGGCTCGGTCGAGTCGTCGTAGATGTAGTTGGCCGCCGCGTACTGGTTGGTGAACCCGAGGAACGCCGAGGACCGGTTGGATTCGGTGGTGCCGGTCTTGCCCGACATCGGTAGGTTCCAGCCGACCGAACCGGCGGCGGCGGCCGCGGTGCCCGAACCGGTGTCGTCCTTGCTCAGGGCGTTGGCCAACGTGTTGGCCAGGCCTTCCGGCACCGCCTGCTCACAGGTCTCGGTGGTGACCGAGACCTCGTTGCCCGCGCGGTCGAGAACCTGGGCGATCGGGTTGGGCGGGCACCACATGCCGCCGGAGGCGATGGTCGCGCCGACGTTGGACAGTTCCAGCCCGTTCACCTCGATGGGGCCGAGGGTGAACGAACCGATGTTCTGCCGTTTGACGAAGTCGGCGAGGCTCTCGTTGCTCTCCGGGTCGTAGTCGCGGGCGGTGCCGGGCAGCGCGTAGGACCGCAGGCCCAACCGCACGGACATGTCGACCGCCCGCTGCACGCCGACCTGCGAGATCAGCTTGGCGAACGCGGTGTTCGGCGAGGTGGCCAGCGCATCGGTCACGTTCATCGTGCCGCGGTAGCCGCCGGCGTTGCTGACGCACCAGGTGGCCGCGGGGCAGCCCGGCCGGTCGCTGCTGCCCAGGCCCTTGGCCTGGAACTGCCCGGGAACCGACAGCTGCGTGTTGATGCCCATGCCCATGTCCATCGCGGCGGCGACGGTGAAGATCTTGAACACCGAACCGGCGCCGTTTCCGGCCAGCGAGAACGGCTGGGGCTGCATGGTCTCGCCGGCCTCGGTGTTGAGGCCGTAGGTGCGGTTGGACGCCATCGCCAGCACCGGGTGCGACTCCTTGCCCGGCTTGATCACGCTCATCACGCTGGCCACGCCCTCGAGGTCGGGGCTGGCGAACTGGTTGATCGCCGACTTCACCGGGCCCTGCACGTCGGGGTCGAGCGTCGTCCTGATCAGGTAGCCGCCGCGGGCCACCTGCTCCTTGCTGATCCCGGCGCGCGCCAGGTACTCCAGCGCGTAGTCGCAGAAGAACGCCCGGTCACCCGCGGCGATGCAGCCGCGCGGCAGTTCGTTGGGCACCGGCAGGATGCCCAGCGGCTGCTCCTTGGCCGCCCGCAACGCCTCTGCCTCGGCCGGGATGTTGTCGATCATCGTGTCCAGCACCAGGTTCCGCCGCGCCAGCGCGCCGTCGGGATTGGTGTAGGGGTTCAGCGTGCTGGTGGACTGCACCATGCCGGCCAGCAGCGCGGACTGCTGCCAGTTCAGTTCCGACGCGTTCACCCCGAAATAGGTCTGCGCGGCGTTCTGGATGCCGAACGCGCCGTTGCCGAAGGACACCAGGTTGAGGTAGCGGGTGAGGATCTCCGGCTTGGTGAACGTCTTGTCCAGCGTGAGCGCCATCCGGATCTCCCGCAGCTTGCGGGCGGGTGTGGTCTCGATCGCCGCGCGCCGCTCGGAGTCGGTCTGCGCGATCACCAGCAGCTGATAGTTCTTGACGTACTGCTGTTCGAGGGTCGATCCGCCGCGGGTGTCGGCGTCGCCGCGCATGTATCCGGCGAGGCCGGTCAGGGTGCCCTGCCAGTCGACGCCGTTGTGCTCGGCAAACCTCTTGTCCTCGATGGAGACGATCGCCAGCTTCATGGTGTTGGCGATCTGCTCGCTGGGCACCTCGAAGCGGCGTTGCGAATACAGCCAGGCGATCGTGTTGCCCTTGGCGTCGACCATCGTCGACACCTGCGGGATCTCGCCCTCGACCAGTGCCGCCGAGCCGTTGGCAACCACGTCCGACGCCCGGTTGGACATCAGCCCGATGCCGCCGACCACGGGAAACAGCAATGCCGCCGTCAGCACACTGGCCAGCAGGCAGCACCAGGCGAGCTTGATGAGCGTGACGGCTCTGGGGGGGCGCTCCGGCATGGGTACAGAGTAACGAGGCCGCCGGAGGACATCCCCTGACCGGCATGATTGCCCGTTCGGACCCCGCCGCCGGGAGCCGCGTGACCCGGCAAACTGGGCGTGTCGGCACGGGAGTGCCAAAAAAGTGCCCGACAAACTGTTGCGTAAATACCCGCTGACCACCTAGCTTGGACACACAGTGCGATCCAGGACACACTTTCTGGCGCAGTGTGGCGTAGATCGCAGCAGTGATCTACTCGGGTGGACTCGCCGACCGGGGCGGCGGCAGAACGAAGGGATCGCTGGTGTCAAAAAATGGGCTCGCGGCGCAACGTACGACCACTATTCTCCCCTCCCCGACACCGTTACCGGGCGCCGAGGCCGAGGCGCGAATCGCCTGGGTGTCCCAGGCGCGCTGTCGTCAGGCTGATCCCGATGAGCTCTTCGTCCGCGGCGCGGCCCAGCGCAAAGCCGCCGTCATCTGCAGGCACTGCCCGGTGATCCTCGAGTGCGGAGCCGATGCACTCGACAACCGCGTCGAGTTCGGCGTGTGGGGCGGGCTGACCGAACGGCAGCGCCGCGCCCTGCTCAAGCAGCATCCCGAGGTGAACTCCTGGGCCGAGTTCTTCTCCGCCCAGCGCAAACATCGCAGCGCCGTCTGACGCCTGCCCTCAGGCCGGTTCGGCCTGCTGATTCACCGCCCCCGTGATCTGATCGGCGATTGCGCGCAGCGCATCGAGATCGGACACGTCGAAAGGTAGTGACGGGACGCCGACGATCGCCACGTGCGGGTTGGCGCCGGTGAACCGGGACAGCAGCCGGACCTCCCGCTTCGCGGTCGACGCCCTGGCGGCGTGCACCTGCAGCACGGCCGCGGGCAGCGAACTCGGATCCTTTGCCAGAAGCTCCTCGGCGGCCTCGGACGCCTTGTCGGCGTGCAGGTCGCACAGCATCGGATGGGTGCGGTTGAGGATCAGGCCGGCGAGCGGCATCTTCTCCTGGGACAGCCGGTCGACGAAGAACGACGCCTCACGCAGCGCGTCCGGTTCGGCCGCCGACACCACCACGAACTGAGTGCCCCGCCTCTTGAGCAGGGCGTAGGTGCGATCGGCCTTCTCCCGGAAGCCGCCGAACGTGGTGTCGAGCATCTGCACGAAACCCGCTGCGTCCGAGAGCATCTGCGAGCCGAGGATCGTCGACATCGCCTTCATCGCCAGGCCGACGGCGCCGGTGACCAGCTTGCCGATGCCGCGGCCAGGCGCCAGCAGCATCCGCCACAGCCGGCTGTCCATGAAGCTGCCCAGCCGCTTCGGGGCGTCCAGGAAGTCCAGGGCGTTGCGTGAGGGTGGGGTGTCGACGACGACCAGATCCCACTTGTCCTCGCCGAGGAGCTGGCCCAGCTTCTCCATAGCCATGTACTCCTGCGTGCCCGCCAGCGACGTGGCGACCGTCTGATAGAACTGGTTGTCCAGAATCGCTTCTCCCCGTTCGGGTCCCGAATACTGGATCACCATCTCGTCGAACGTGCGGCGCATGTCGAGCATCATCGCGTGCAGTTCGCCGGTCACCTCGGGCGCCAGCGGCACCCGCTGCGGGGTGTTGCCGAGGTCCTTGATGCCCAGCGCCTGAGCCAGCCGCTTGGCCGGGTCGATGGTCAGCACCACGACGGTGCGGCCGTACTCGGCGGCCCGCAACGCCATCGCGGCGGCGGTGGTGGTCTTGCCGACACCTCCTGCGCCGCAACACACCACGACGCGGTTGGCCCGGTCGGACAGGATGGCGCCCAGATCGAGGGCGGGCGGGGTGGTGCTCATCACCGGACTCCTTGCTGGGCGAGCTCTTCGGCCAGTTCGTAGAGGCTGCCGAGGTCGACGCCGTCGGGCAGTGCGGGCAGTTCGAGCCGCGGGATGTCGAGCCCGTCGAGCTGCTCGGCGCTCTCCGCCCGCGCGGCGATGCGGGTGGCATGCTGGATGGTCTCGGTGAGCAGGCCGGCGAATTCGTTGTCCGACAGCGTGATTCCGGCACCGGCGAGTTCGGAGCGGACGGCCTCGGCGTCGAGGTTCCCTTCGGCGGCCCCGGTCAGGTCATCGGCGTCGAGGTACGTCGGGATGTTGCGGTTGACGATGACGCTGCCGATCGGCAGGTCGATGGCCTTCAGCTCGTCGATGGCCTCCAGCGTCTCCTGGATCGGCAGCGCCTCCAGCAGGGTGACGAGGTGGATCGCGGTGAGCTCGGAGTGCAGCACCTTGACCACACTCTCTGCCTGGGAGTGCACCGGGCCGCCCTTGGCCAGATCGGACACCGCCTTGGTGACGTCGAGGAAGCGGGCGATGCGGCCGGTCGGCGGTGAGTCGACCACCACCGCGTCGTACACCGGCTGCTTGCCCTTCTCGGCCCGGGTGACGATCTCGCGGATCTTGCCGGTCAACAGCACGTCGCGCAGGCCGGGGGCGATCGTGGTGGCGAACTCGACGGCGCCGATCCGGCGCATCGCCCGCCCGGCCAGCCCGAGGTTGTAGAACATGTCGAGGTATTCGAGGAACGCGGCCTCGGTGTCGATGGCCAGCGCGTTGACCTGCCCGCCGCCGTCGGCAGTGGCGATCTTGACCTCTTTGTAGGGCAGCGGCGGCACGTCGAACAGCTGCGCGATGCCTTGTCGCCCTTCGACTTCGACGAGCAGCACCTTGCGCCCGCCCGCCGCGAGGGCCAACGCCAGCGACGCCGCGATGGTCGATTTGCCGGTGCCGCCCTTGCCGGTCACGAAATGCAGCCGCGCCTTGGTCAGCCGCGAGGGCCAGCCGACGGGTCTACCGCCGTTGGTAGTGGATGCCACCACTGCATGCTAGCCAAGCGGGCATGCCGGACCGAGGGCACGGACCGATAAGCTCGGCGCATGAGCGAACCGACCCGCTGGGAATACGCCACGGTGCCGTTGCTGACGCACGCCACCAAACAGATCCTCGACCAGTGGGGAGAAGACGGCTGGGAGCTGGTGTCGGTGCTGCCCGGCCCGACCGGCGAGCAGCACGTCGCGTACCTGAAACGGCCCAAGTGACCTGGTCCGAGAAGCTCACCGAACTCGGGATCGAGCTGCCCGGGGTGGTGACGCCGCTGGCGGCGTACGTGCCCGCGGTGCGGACCGGCGATCTCGTCTACACGGCCGGCCAGTTGCCCATCGTGGCCGGTGAGCTGACTGCGACCGGCAAGGTCGGCGCCGAGGTGAACCCCGAGCAGGCCAAGGCGCTGGCCCGATTGTGCGGGCTCAACGCGCTGGCCGCGGTGCACGCACTCGTCGGGATCGACGCCGTGGTGCGAATCGTCAAGGTGGTCGGCTTCGTCGCTTCGGCCCCGGGCTTCCACGGCCAGCCCGGTGTGGTCAACGGCGCGTCGGAACTGTTCGGCGAGGTCTTCGGCGAGGCCGGTGCGCACGCCCGGTCCGCGGTCGGCGTCTCCGAACTGCCGCGCAACGCACCGGTGGAGGTCGAGATCGTCGTCGAGGTCGCGTGAGCGACGGGGCCGCCGCGCTCGCGCATCCGGCATACGGGCAGCTTCGCCCGGTGACGGCGACGGCGTCGGTCCTGCTCTGCGACAACCCGGGCATCATGACGCTCGACGGCACCAACACCTGGGTGCTGCGCGGGCCGGGCAGTGCCGAGATGGTGATCGTCGACCCCGGCCCCGACGACGACGAACACGTCGCCCGGCTGGCCAAACTCGGCAGGATCCCGTTGGTGCTCATCAGCCACAAACACGGCGACCACACCGACGCGATCGACAAGATCGTCGAGCGCACCGGCGCTGTGGTGCGGGCGGTGGGCAGCGGATTCCTGCGCGGACTGGGCGGACCGCTGACCGACGGTGAGGTGATCGACGCCGCGGGCCTGCGCATCAAGGTGATGGCGACACCCGGGCACACCGCCGACTCGCTGTCGTTCGTCCTCGATGACGCCGTGCTGACCGCCGACACGGTGCTCGGTCGCGGCACCACCGTCATCGATCACGAGGACGGCAGCCTGCGTGACTACCTGGAGTCGCTGCGCCGGCTGAAGGGGCTCGGCGGGCGCACCGTGCTCCCGGGCCACGGCCCAGATCTCGGGGACCTCGAGGCGGTGACCGCGATGTATCTCGCCCACCGCGAGGACCGGCTCAACCAGGTCCGCGACGCGCTGCGCACCCTCGGCGACGACGCCACCGCGCGGCAGGTCGTCGAACACGTCTACACCGACGTCGACGAGGAGCTGTGGGAAGCCGCGGAGTGGAGCGTGCAGGCGCAGTTGGACTACCTACGCTCCCAGTGATCCTGACTACCGGGCGCTGTGCTGGATGCCCGCTCGTTACCTCGCTCGGCGGGCCAACCGCTCGGAGTCGCTGATCAGCACGCTCTTGCCCTCGAGGCGGATCCAGCCGCGGTGGGCGAAGTCGGCCAGCGCCTTGTTGACGGTCTCGCGTGAGGCGCCGACGAGCTGGGCGATCTCCTCCTGCGTGAGGTCGTGGGTGACGCGCAGTGCGCCGCCCTCCTGGGTGCCGAAGCGCTGCGCCAGCTGAAGCAGCTGCTTGGCCACCCGGCCCGGAACGTCGGTGAAGATGAGGTCGGCCAGGTTGTTGTTGGTGCGCCGCAGGCGGCGGGCCAGCACGCGCAGCAGTTGCTCGGCGATCTCGGGGCGGTCGGCGATCCAGGCGCGCAGTGCGTCACGGTCCATCGAGACGGCGCGTACCTCGGTGATGGTGGTGGCGCTCGACGTCCGCGGACCGGGGTCGAAGATGGACAACTCACCGAACATGTCCGACGGGCCCATGATCGTCAGCAGATTCTCCCGGCCGTCCGGAGAGCGACGGCCGATCTTCACCTTGCCCGTGATGATGATGTACAGCCGGTCGCCGGGCTCACCCTCGGCGAACACGGTGTGCCCGCGCGGGAAGTCGACGGGCTGAAGCTGCTTGGTCAGCGCGGATACGGCGCTGGGCTCGACTCCCTGGAAGATTCCGGCCCTGGCCAGGATCTCGTCCACGTTGCCCCTTAAGCTGTTCGGTGATATGACATGCGCTATCCGCCCCTGACTGGTTAGCGAAGCCAGTGTAGAGGTACGCGCTCTCGCAACGTGCCAACGCTACACAGGATTGGCGTGGCGAGTCGGCTGAAATTGCGGATTGGGCCGATGCGTCAGATGAAGTCGCGTGGGCAAACCCGTCGGGGCGAGTCGGGTCGGCAGGGTCTCCACCGTTGCCTCGCGGTCGTGCCGTCGCCGCTGCTGGCCGACGATCGCCTCACTCATCCCGTCGCGCGCCAGCGTGTCGACGTCGGCTGCCTTGGCCTGAGCCAGGAATTCGGCGACGTCGGTGGCCGACACCGTATCTCGGGTGAGTCCGGACTCCAGCCGCTCGAGCCCGAACGTCGCCAACATCAGCAACACGGGGATGAAGGCCACGAGCAACCAGGACACACGGGGAAGTAAACACGCCGAAGGTCTCAGCAGGATCACGGTTTGTCACCGGTACGCACCGCCCCGAAACAGCCTCCGAGCAGGCCGGGAACCGCTTCGGGCGCAGCCGTGTCGGTGACGGTCAGTAGGCTTGCCGTCGTGACTACTGGTGCGTCGTCGGCCGAGAAGCCGACGCGGTCCGTGCCGGCGCGGCGCCCGTCGGCCAAGAAGTGGGACAACGAGACCCGCCTCGGCCTGGTGCGGCGTGCCCGCCGGATGAATCGCGAACTCGCCGTTGCCTTTCCGCATGTGTACTGCGAACTGGACTTCACCAATCCGCTCGAGCTGACGGTCGCGACCATCCTGTCGGCGCAGAGCACCGACAAGGGGGTCAACCTCGCCACGCCGGCACTGTTCGCGAAGTACCGCACCGCGCAGGACTACGCGCAGGCGGACCGCACCGAACTCGAAGAGCTGGTCCGCACCACCGGCTTCTACCGCAACAAGGCCAACTCGCTGATGCGGCTGGGCCAGGAACTGGTCGAGCGGTTCGACGGCGAGGTGCCCGCCACCCTCGAGGAACTCGTGACGTTGCCCGGGGTGGGCCGCAAGACCGCCAACGTCATCCTGGGCAACGCGTTCGACGTCCCCGGCATCACGGTCGACACCCACTTCGGCCGGCTGGTGCGCCGCTGGCGGTGGACCGCCGAGGAGGACCCGGTCAAGGTCGAGCATGCGGTCGGAGAACTCATCGACCGCAGCGAGTGGACCCTGCTGAGCCACCGGGTGATCTTCCACGGGCGTCGCGTCTGCCATGCCCGCAAGCCGGCCTGCGGCATCTGCGTGCTGGCCAAGGACTGCCCGTCCTATGGCACCGGCCCCACCGATCCGCCGACGGCCGCCGCGCTGGTCCGCGGCCCGGAGACCGAGCACCTGCTGGCACTGGCCGGCCTCTAGCGATCCGCCGAATCCTCGTGAGCACCTCGACCCGCTGGACCGTCGTTGTGCTCGCCGTCGTCGTGGCGCTGATCGGGGCGCTGTGGCTGCAGCTGCAGGACGACGACGCCGCGCCCGGCGGCGGTACCCCAGCGGCCCGGGACCGCAGGGACGCCGACACCGCCGAAGCCCTCGCCGG